>JBFHGV010000239.1:0-5767 GCA_041582955.1 Arenibacter sp. | reverse complement strand
TGGAAGTTTCCCCGGAAAACAACGGCTTAAAAAGATGGGTGACCAAAGGAAAATTTAAAAGGGTAGAGGACATAAAGATTCCCACAACTGCAAACTGGACGGCTGTAGACGGGATAGAATTAGGGGAGTTAAAGGAGGAAACTAATTTTTCCATTATATACGAAGGTTTTTTTAGGGCTGAAGAAGACGCTGTGTACGTTTTTGAGTCGCAGGCAGACGGTGGTAGTATGGTCTATTTGGACGGCGCATTAACGGTAGATAACGGTGGATACCACGGACCAAGAAAACGTTATGGTACGGTGGCCCTTAAAAAAGGTTGGCATGCAATTTCGGTACGTTATAAACCCAGTAGTAACCCAAGAATGATAAAAGTGTGGTACGGGGTACAAGGTAAGGATTTGAAGCCCATAAATAAAGAGGTCACAGGATATTGATGAAAAGAGGGAATGGCCTTGCTGTTCCCTTTTGTTACAAGTGGCACCCTAAAAGCGTTTGGGAAGCCATAAAAGGAAGAAGCCGACTTAGAACCTGAGTCGGTTTTTTTTGCTAAACCATACCCCCCTAATGGTTTTTTTTAAGCGGGTGGATATTAGGTTTGTTGGCTTGATAATACCCTAAAAATGACCTGGCTATAGCGACTTTACATCTTTTAATGTAATCGATTGTATTATTTTTGTTACTTTTATGGAATATTTTGCGGTAGCCGTCTAAAATGGCTTTGGTATACTAAAGAGCTAGCCTTTAAGTAAGTCTTTATGGTGTATCCATTTTGGAAGTGTATCTATTGATACCGGAAAATTAATATCTTATGCAGTAATCTAGAAATATAACATAAAATAGTAGCTATGGCAACTTCGTATGAAACCAGATATGCTTCCAGTCCGGAAGCTGTAAAAAAGTATGACACAACCGCTTTAAGGGAAGAATTCTTGATATCCAATTTAATGGAGAAGGGGAAAATTAATCTTACTTATACCCATTATGATCGTTACATTGCGGGATCGGCAGTTCCGGGGGAACCGTTGAAACTGCAAACTATAGATCCTTTAAAGGCCGAATACTTTTTGGAAAGAAGGGAAATGGGAATCATCAATGTAGGAAAGAACGGCTCCGTTGAGGTTGACGGTACTTCATATACCCTGGGTCATAAAGATGCGCTTTACATTGGGATGGGAGCCAAGGAAGTAGTATTTAAAAGCGAAGACGAAGCCCAACCTGCTCAATATTATATAAATTCGGCTCCTGCCCACAAGAGCTTCCCTACCAAAAAAGTAAGTTTACAGGAGGCCAATAAGTTGGAATTGGGTTCCTTGGAAACGGCCAATCATAGGACTGTAAATCAAATGATCATAGGGGGCATTGTAGATACCTGTCAATTGCAAATGGGCATGACCGAATTGAAGGCAGGAAGCGTTTGGAATACCATGCCAGCACATGTCCACGATCGCCGAATGGAAGTTTATTTTTTTTTAGACGTGCCAGAAGGGCAATCGGTTTGTCATTTTATGGGGCAGCCTCAGGAAACCAGACATATTTGGATGCAGAATCACGAAGCCGTTATTTCTCCACCATGGTCTATACATTGTGGGTCAGGAACATCTAACTATACCTTTATTTGGGGAATGGCAGGGGAAAATTTGGATTATGGGGATATGGACGTAGCAAAAATCACAGAACTTAGATAAGATGAGTACAACATTATTTAACTTACAAGGAAAGGTAGCTTTGGTGACCGGAAGCACACATGGATTGGGCATGGCCATGGCCAAAGGGCTGGGCAAAGCTGGAGCAACCATTGTTGTAAATGGCAATTCCTCCAAGAAAAAAATAGATGAAGCCGTTAAAATATATGAGGCCGAAGGGATAAAGGCTGTAGGTTATCAATTTGATGTTACCAACGAGTTGGAAGTACAGGAGGCGGTTAACGATATACAGGCCAATGTTGGCCCTATCGATATATTAGTGAACAATGCGGGCATTATTAAACGTACCCCCTTGGAAGAAATGGAGGTCAAAGATTTTAAAGAAGTATTGGATGTGGATCTAGTGAGCCCCTTTATTGTTTCAAAACAGGTCGTTAGGGGGATGATACAAAGAAAACAGGGCAAAATTATAAATATCTGCTCCATGATGAGTGAGCTGGGTAGAAATACCGTTGGCGCCTATGCCGCTGCCAAGGGAGGCCTTAAAATGTTGACCAAAAATATGGCAACGGAATGGGCCAAACACAATATTCAGATCAATGGAATTGGGCCTGGTTATTTTGCTACATCCCAAACCGCTCCCATACGTGTAGATGGCCATCCGTTTAACGACTTTATTGTAAATAGAACACCGGCGGCCAAATGGGGAGACCCGGACGACTTGGCAGGGGCGGCCATATTCTTGGCGTCAAAGGCCAGCGATTTTGTCAATGGCCATATTCTATATGTAGATGGAGGTATTTTGGCCACTATAGGCAAACCCAGTAACGAGGATTAAACACCTTAATAGGGCTCCTTAAATTGAATTTTGGCCTAGTTGACCACTACAGGACAACAAATTATTGCTGGGAGGTAAGGTCTACCACAATTTACATAACTTATTTTAAACGGACGGGTAGCCCAATACCCGTCCGTTTTTGTTTTGGAATACTACCATTTATCCAAGGTTTGATAAAGTTGAACGGTGATATTTTGAATGTTGCACCAACTAAAGTAATTTTAAATAAATCTGTTGTTGCCAAGAAAAGCACATATTTTGGAAATACAGATCCCTAGGCCTAAAATTTCAAAGTCAAGGGAATAGTTGTTTGGAATCCGTTGTTATGAAAAGCGGTAAATTGTTAAAAGATGAAACGGAAATTTAATTTTATAGACCTTATGTTGACCTTTAGCGGTGCTTTTGCGCTCATTGTACTACTGCTGATTTTGTCAAAATTTGTTTAAATACGTCAAGGGGCCACTTAATTGAGGTAATAATAGTTCTTAACATTGGGGTCCAAGAGTACTATTCCTAACGTAAATATAGTATCCTGTAAGGATGGTGTATTATTAATTTAAAATTGTAATAATGTCTAAAACAACGGCTCGTTGGTTAGTGGTACTGGGAATTGTAGTGGTTGGTTTTGTTGTAGGAATCTATCTGCAAGACCTTAAGCATAGGGAGAGTACCGCAGCGGCATGGAAAGCCAATAGGTTCAATGTGTCAAGATTCAATAAAATAATGAGATATGCCGGCGAAATGAATTCGGACAATTGGTCTACCATGCGCGATAGCATTGGCGGGCAGTTGGATAGTTTAATGATACTGCGTTTCCGAAAGGAAGTGGATAGCATAAAGGCTACTCAGAAATAGTAGCCTTACCAGGATTAGTATTTTTTCTCCCTACATAACACAAGCCTTTTCTATCCATAGAACTATTGGGGCCTACCATCTAGTATTTTCCTCCTTTTAATCTTGTCTCTATTAGGGTTAAGGTACTCGTAATTAACTTCAATTTACTTCAGCTGTAAATATTGTTCAATCCATAGGGGTCAGGTAATTATGGCTTTTTTATTAGGATTTCTGTTAAAGCATAATAGCGCTTAAAATATCATCTGGTCTAGGGTGTACAGGTGGCGCATGCCTTGCATTTTCTCAAGGTTAGCTTATAAAAAAATATTAAATTGCAGCTATGGATACTAATTCGTGGGACTGGATATTTCAGTTTTTAGGCCGGCTGCACCCAATGGTGGTGCACTTTCCAATAGGTCTGTTGGTGGTTGCTTACTTTCTGGAATTGTTGACCATAGGCGGCAAAAGACCTGGCTTGCGCGAAGGTATTAATTGGATGGTAGGCTTGGGGAGTATTTTTGCCATCCTATCCGTTATATTGGGTTGGTTGCTACGGACCCATGACGACTATCAAGGAGACCTTGTTCTGTTGCACCAGAATGTGGGTATGGTCACCGCCCTGCTTGCCATAATTTCTTGGATATTACTGTATTACACCCTAAACGGTAAACTTTTTAGTTATGTTTATTACCGACTAGGGATGAGCCTAACTATACTATTTTTGGTGGTTACGGGACATTTGGGGGCAAACCTTACCCATGGGGAAGACTATTTAAGCAGTGTATTGCCCAATAATCAAAATTCATACGACGATGCGGAGGTGGCTGTGCTACTGTCTGAATTGCAGCCGCTTGATTCTTTGACCGAAATTCAGCAAGAAGACCTAAACCTGGGGGTGCGGGCCATCTTGGCCCATAACTGTTATCAGTGCCACAACGAGAACAAACAAAAAGGGGAATTGATATTGGACAATAAGGAAGGGGTCTTCCAGGGTGGTAAGTCCGGTCCTATTATTGTTGCCGGTAATCCAAATAAAAGTGAACTCTTTAGAAGGATAAATCTTCCCCCCAATCATGATGAGGTAATGCCCAAAAAGGGCAAGGTCTTGAAAAAAAGTGAGATAGACCTAATTGGCTTATGGATCAAAAACGGAGCACACTGGTCAGATAGGGCGTTGAAGATATTTCCAGAAGCCGAACTGGCTCTTTCCAAACCTATTTTGCCAAAACATAGTGATGAGGTGCACCCTGTTGATAAAATAATGGATGCCTATTTTGAGGAAAATAAAGCAAAATGGCCAGAAACAATAGGCGATAGGGTTTTTATAAGACGTGCCTATTTGGATATCATAGGCTTATTGCCCCGGCCAGAGGATATTGAAGAATTTATTGCCAGTAGCGATACCGATAAAAGGACAAAGCTTGTAGATCGCCTATTGGAAGATACCCATAACTATACCCAGCATTGGATGAGTTTTTGGAATGATTTATTGCGGAACGACTATAGCGGTACGGGATTCATTACCGGGGGTAGGAAGCAGATTACAGATTGGTTGTATAAGTCATTGGAGACCAATAAAACCTATGATAAAATGGTAAAGGAATTGGTAAATCCCACTCCTGAATCCGAAGGTTTTATAAAAGGTATAAAATGGCGTGGCTTGGTAAATGCCAGTCAGCGAACAGAAATGCAGGCAGCACAGAATATAGGCCAATCCCTATTGGGGGTCAATGTTAAGTGCGCTTCCTGCCATAATAGTTTTGTGAGCAACCTTACCCTAGAGCAATCCTATGGTTTTGCTTCCATTTTTGCCGACTCTATCTTGGAACTCAATCGTTGCGATATGCCCATCGGCAAGATGGCCAAAGTAAACTTTCTGTATCCGGAATTGGGATCTGTAGATGCCGATAGTCTTGAAGAAAGGTTATCCTTGTTATCCCAGGTAATGGTGAAGCCAGAAAATGGGAGGCTGTACAGAACCCTCACCAATAGGTTTTGGAAGCGATTTATGGGCAGGGGTATCGTAGAGCCGGTAGATGAAATGGATAAGGAACCTTGGGATGCAGATTTGCTGGATTGGTTGGCAGCAGATTTTGTGGACTCGGGCTATGATATCAAACATTTGATAAAAATGATCGTAACCTCCAAAACCTATCAGTTGGTAACTACCAGATTGGCCACTGCCAATGAGGTTAAGGAGAGGTATGTGTTCAATGGCCCCTTATTAAGGCGACTCAGCGCCGAGCAATTCTCTGATGCGGTTAGCCAAGTTATAGCGCCAATGTACTATGGTGTGGCCTATGATCCTAAAAATGAAGAGCTGCCCACTTCAAGAATATGGCACAGGGAAATCAAATATGACCGTGACGTGCTGCCAGAGCCTGGTCAGCGCTTTTTTAGACATGTTTTTACCATAGCTAAAAAAGAGCTGGAGAAGGCTACAGCCCTTATT
>JBFHGV010000238.1:0-5771 GCA_041582955.1 Arenibacter sp. | reverse complement strand
GCCTTTTAAAAATTAAAGGGCGGACTTTTTATTTACGGACAGGAATGTATAAACGCTAATAACTGCCCTTTTAATCTATTTGGAGCGGTAGTCTATGCCCAATGCATATCCCCTACCGCTAAAAAGGGTAGCTTGTC
This sequence comes from Arenibacter sp., assembly GCA_041582955.1. Classification (GTDB taxonomy): domain Bacteria; phylum Bacteroidota; class Bacteroidia; order Flavobacteriales; family Flavobacteriaceae; genus Arenibacter. Next base: position 5,634 of record JBFHGV010000238.1, on the reverse strand, counting down.
CAAGCCTACATGCTCCGTTCTATTGGGTATTATTTATTGGCCTCGTAGGATTCGGCTACTTTATCCCAGTTTACTACATTAAAAAATGCATTGATATAGTCTGGTCTCCTATTCTGATAGTTTAGGTAATAGGCGTGTTCCCATACGTCCAAACCTAAAATAGGATATCCGTCACATCCGGTTTCTGGCATAATTGGGTTGTCTTGGTTTGGAGTGGAGCAGATCTCCAATTTGCCTCCTTTGTGCACACATAACCAAGCCCATCCAGATCCAAATCTTGTTGCGGCAGCCTTGGAAAAAGCATCCTTGAAGGCTTCAAACGATCCAAAAGCAGCAGTGATGGCATCGGCCAACTCACCAGAAGGGGTTCCACCGCCATTGGGCGACATGATTTCCCAGAATAGGGAATGGTTAAAAAATCCACCTCCATTGTTTCTTACTGCCCCATTGGACATATCCAAATTGGTAAGTATATCGGATATTGATTTGTTCTCCAAATCCGTTCCGGCTATAGCGTTGTTTAAATTGTTAGTGTACCCGTTGTGATGCTTGGTATGATGTATTTCCATTGTTCTGGCATCAATATGTGGTTCCAAAGCGTCATACGCATAAGGTAATTTTGGTAATTCAAAAGCCATAATGTTTTCGTTTTTATGTTAAAAAATGTTGTTTTTCAAAATTACGGTTTTATGATATAAATACAACTAATAATTTGTTAAGAACTGTGCAATATTGCTTAATTTGCGACTAAAACAACGTGCAGGACGCTCCTTATAAAATATATAATGCCTCTGCTGGCTCTGGCAAGACCTACACCCTGGCCAAAGAGTATTTAAAAATTATTCTATCTTCTGATTTTAATAAAAATTATCGGAGCATTTTGGCCATTACATTTACGAATAAGGCCGTAAATGAAATGAAGCAGCGAATCCTGGGCAGCCTTTTTACATTTGGAAAAACATCAGGGAATGAGGAGGTTCCCCCTATGCTTTTGGATATATCCCAAGAACTGGAAGTAGATGTTGCTACCTTGCGCCAAAGATCTAAGCAGGTATTAAAGGAGATTTTGCACAACTACGCATTTTTTGATGTTTCTACCATTGATAAGTTTACCCACAGGTTAATAAGGACCTTTGCCAAGGATCTAAAGCTTCCCCAAAATTTTGATGTGGTAATGGATACCAATCTACTGTTGGACGAGGCTATAGCTCGACTTATAAATAGGGCGGGCAGTAATGCCCAGTTAACGAAAGTGCTTATAGATTTCGCCCTGGAAAAAATAGACGACGATAAGAGCTGGGATATTGCCTTTGATCTTCAGAAAATAGGGAAGCTGATCTTTAATGAAAATCATGCCGAACATTTAAATAAACTGGAAACCAAGCGTATTGATGATTTTTTGGTTCTAAAAAAAGATCTGATACGCCAAATTTCTGAGCTGGAACTAAAAATCATTGATGGGGCCAAGGATATACTTGCCATAATTCAGGACAATGGTTTGGAGTTCAATAATTTTAAATCGGGCTACTTTCCAAAGTTTATGGTAAAAATAGCTTCGGGCGATTTAAAGATAGATTTTGTAGCGGGCTGGAAACAAAAATTTGATTCCGATCCCTTGTACGCCAAGTCCTGTCCCCAAGACATAAAAAGTATTTTGGATGGTCTTCATCCCAGGTTTATAGATCTGTTTAATCAAATAAAGGACAACCACTTGGCCCTGTCCCTCTTTAAGAACGTTTATGGTAATATTGTGCCCCTTACGGTCATCAATGCCATTCAACAAGAAATAAAGAACCTGGAGCTAGAGCAGGACCTGCTGCCCATATCATCATTTAATAGTATTATCTCCAAAGAAATAAAGGGGCAGCCCGCTCCGTTTATCTATGAGCGTATTGGGGAGAAATACCGCCACTATTTTGTAGACGAGTTTCAGGATACCTCCCAAATGCAGTGGAACAACTTAATACCTTTGATAGGGAATGCCCTGGAGAGTGAGGACGATATGGGGAAAATAGGGTCTTTGTTATTGGTGGGCGATGCCAAACAAGCTATTTATAGATGGAGGGGCGGTAAGGCAGAGCAGTTCCTAAATCTTATCGATCTAAAGGAGAACCCCTTTGTTTTTCCTGCCGCTACGGCCAACCTTCCTGCCAATTACCGTAGTCATGAAGAGGTCATTAAATTTAATAACGATTTTTTTACGCATACCAGTCCATTTCTGGAAAGTGAGCTTTACAACCGCTTGTTCTTGGAAGGGAATAAACAACAGTACAACCATAAAAAAGGAGGGCTGGTGCAACTTTCTTTTATAGATGAAGAGGATGCCGCAAAAGAGGATGAGGCCTATTGTAATATGGTGGTCAATATCTTGGAGCAGGTCTTGCAGAAGAACTATGCCCTGAGGGATATTTGTATCCTTACCCGCAAGAAAAAACACGGTGTTCTTTTGGCCGATTTTCTGATGCAAAGTAATATTCCCATTATTTCTTCGGAAACACTGTTGTTAAATAGTAATCCCAAGGTAAGGTTCCTTATCAACCTATTGCATTTTAGTCTGCAGCCCAATGATTTGGAGCGATGTTTTGATATGCTCAATTTCTTGTGCGAAGACAGTAAGAACAAACATCAATTTATACAGGAAAACCTTGGAGATGTGACTGGGTTGCTAGTTGAAAAATATGGATTTAATTCACATATTATGCGGCAATCATCGGTCTATGTCGGCTTGGAGTATGCCATAAAAAAGTTTGGCCTGGCCGAGGTCTCCGATGCTTATATCACTTATTTTTTGGATGTGGCCTTGGAAGTGGAGCAAAAAGAAGGTTCCAATGCCCAAGTGTTCCTGGCCTATTGGGAGAAAAAAAAGGACGGACTAAGTATTAGTGCCCCAGAAAATGTGGATGCCGTTCATATTATGACAGTGCACAAATCCAAGGGACTGGAATTTCCAATTGTAATCTTTCCCTTTGCCAATACCAATATTTATGAAGAAATAGATCCCAAATTATGGCTGCAGGTACCTCCGGAACAGTTTAACGGGTTTGAGGAGGTCCTGATCAATAAAAAACAGGAAGTGCTATCTTACGGACCACAGGCAGAGGCCATTTACAATGAGGAGCAGCATAAATTGGAGTTGGATGCCTTTAACATCCTCTATGTGGCGCTTACCAGAGCGGTAAAGGCCCTATACGTGGTAAGTAAAAAAGATTTGACCACTAAGGGGGACTACAAGGCAAATCTTTACTCCGGACTCTTTATCCACTATCTAAAGGAAAAGGGGCTATGGGAAGAGAGCAGTAGCTGTTATGAATATGGTAGCCTGGATAGCCAGAAAGAAGGAGGGGAAAAAAAAGAGCAGCAACAAAAGATTGCCCACCTTTATACGCACAAGGAGCGCCCAGAATTTAGGATTCTGACCAAAACGGGATCTCTTTGGGACACCCAAAGGGAGGCTGCCATTAGTACGGGTAACCAATTGCATTACGCTATGGGACTTATAGAGACGGGGGAGGATATAGAAAAAGCTATAGATCTCCTTGTTGCAAATGGCGATATAAGGCCGGAAGAGAGTATGGAGATGATAGTAAAGCTGAGGTCCATTACAGAGCACCCTAAACTTTCCCAATATTTTGCCAAGGGGAATATGGTGAAAAATGAACAGGATATCCTTACTAAAGATGGGAAGGTGCTACGCCCGGATAGAATAGTGATCAGGGAAGGCAAAGCCGCCATTTTGGATTATAAGACCGGAAAACAAAACCCTTCCTATCATGAGCAGTTGTATTCCTATTCCGATGCCTTGGAAGAAATGGGCTTGGTAATCCAAGACAGGATTATTGTATATATTAATGAAGATATTACGTTGGATTTTGTTTAGTTAAAGAAAACGGGGTTCAATAAAAAGTAAAATAGAAATAAGGGGTTATTGGGTAATGAAGACGTATGTGTGTTTCCCAGGAGGGAATCCGGATGTTTAATGTTCAATATGTACTTAAAATAGAGGCTCTACCGCAAAACCTGCGGAAAGTGCAAACAGACATCGCTGACCCAAAGAACTCATTAACATTTGAAAATCAATCTAACTTTAAATTATGTACGGAAAGATCAAGGAGTATTTAGAGGAAGAATTGGCAGCTATAAAAGAGGCCGGTCTGTATAAAGAGGAGCGCATTATTGTGAGTCCACAGGATGCGGTAATTAAAATAGCGGGTGGTAAGGAGGTGATTAATTTCTGTGCCAATAACTATTTGGGGCTTTCGTCCCATCCAGAGGTAGTGCAGGCGGCCAAGGACACCTTGGACAGTCATGGTTTTGGAATGTCTTCCGTAAGGTTTATATGTGGTACCCAGGACATACATAAGGAGTTGGAGAAAAAGATAGCTGATTTCTATGGTACAGAAGACACCATACTATATGCGGCTGCCTTTGATGCCAATGGAGGTGTTTTTGAGCCCTTGTTGGGTCCGGAAGATGCCATTGTCTCAGATTCCTTGAACCATGCTTCCATAATAGACGGAGTGCGCTTGTGCAAGGCTAAACGCTACAGGTATGCCAATAGTGATATGGGCAACTTGGAAGAACAGCTAAAGCAGGCCGATACCGATGGAGCCCGTTTTAAGGTAATTGTAACCGATGGAGTGTTCTCTATGGACGGTCTGGTGGCCCCACTGGATAAAATATGTGATCTGGCCGATAAATACGATGCCATGGTCATGATTGATGAATGTCATGCAGCAGGCTTCATTGGGCCAAGCGGTAGGGGTACCTTGGAAGAAAAGAAGGTAATGGGAAGAATAGATATAATTACCGGCACCCTGGGCAAAGCCCTTGGTGGTGCAATGGGTGGCTATACAACGGGTAAAAAGGAAATAATAGAAATACTAAGACAGCGCTCCAGGCCCTACCTATTCTCTAATTCACTGGCACCCGCCATTGTAGGTGCCTCCATAAAGGTTTTTGATATGTTGGCCAACAATACCGAACTACGCGATAAATTGGCCAGCAATACCCAGTACTTTAAGCAGAGGATTAAAAAGGCCGGTTTTGAAATAATAGACGGGGATTCTGCAATTGTCCCTATAATGTTACATGATGCCAAACTGTCCCAGAAAATGGCCGATATGCTGCTGAAAAGAGGGATATATGTCATTGGATTTTTCTATCCGGTGGTCCCAAAGGGCAAAGCCAGGATACGAGTGCAATTGTCAGCGGCCCATGAAAAAGAACATTTAGACCGTGCAATCACCGCATTTATTGAGGTTGGGAGGGAACTGAAAATCGTTTAAATGCGCTTTTTTTCGTGCGAAATGCGTTAAAAAAATTAACACAACAATTTTGTTAATAATTTTTAACAACCTACATTTGCAGCTAATAAACACTTAAACTTAAAAAAATTTGAACATGAAACATCTTAGCAAATTATTGGTTGTTGCCTTACTATTTGTAGGTTTTAACAACGTACAAGCGCAGGACGAGAATAACCCATGGCAAGTAAGTTTCGGAGCAAACGCAATTGACGTTTTCCCTACCGAAGATGTTAGTAGCTTTGGGAATGAGTTCTTTAATGCAACAGACCATTGGAACATTCTTCCTTCTATTTCTTATGTTGGGGTATCTAAATATTTAGGTAGTGGT
>JBFHGV010000237.1:0-5785 GCA_041582955.1 Arenibacter sp. | reverse complement strand
CAACGAAAAGAATGGAATTGGTTTTAATGTGGTAAGTGACCAGTTGGGGCCTACCTCACAAACCTATATAGATGTGGCCTATTCTTTTCAGGTGCAACTGTCAGACGATACCAAACTGTCTTTTGGGGTAGATGCCGGGGGATCCCTACTGGATGTGGATTACACCAAAGGGGATTTTGAGAACCCCAATGAACCGCTGCTCAATAACGCCGATACCTTTAATAAGTTTTACCCTACCGTAGGGGCAGGGTTGTTTATGTACCAGGAGATGTGGTACCTTGGATTATCGGTCCCTAATTTTTTAACCTCTGGTATCTACGCCGATGAAGTGGCCAATATTGTAGAGGATAAGGTGCAATTTAATCTAATTGGAGGTTATGTGTTTGAATTGTCGGAAAGCCTTAAGTTTAAACCGGCCTTTTTAATGAACTATTTAAACGGTTCGCCCCTAAACCTAAACCTGAGCACCAATTTCTTAATTCGTGATCTGGTTACCTTGGGAGCTTCCTATAGGCTAGACAATGCAGTGAGCGGACTTGCCGGTCTACAGGTATCCAGCAGTTTGTTTTTTGGTTACTCCTATGATTATAATACCAATGGCCTGGGAGAATATAGCCAGGGCTCCCATGAGGTAATTTTAAAGTTTTATCTGGGCAAGGGTGATGATAGAAATAAAAAATCGAACCGGCAAGATCAAAAAGGTAAACCCATACAAATAGATAGCCCCAGGTTTTTCTAAATTATAGTTATGAATATGAGATTCAATTCAATAGTTGTATTTTTTATTATAATATCCTCTTTGGGGTATTCCCAACAAAAAAAATCCAAGGGTGATATCCTGTTTTTCGAGTATTCCTATAACGAAGCTATCAAGGAATATCAGAAAGAACTAAGGGAGGAAGACGGACTAACCAATAAGCAGTATTTAAATCTTGCCGATGCTTACCTCAATACGGGGAATTATCAAAAGGCTTCGGAGGTCTATGTAGCGGCCTTTCAGAAAGACACCACCATGTCTACCCATCATTTTAATAAAATGTTACAGGCCCTATCAAGAACCTCGGAGGTTGAAAAGGTCAAGGCCTATTTGGCAACTAAAAAAGATGAGTTGTCCCCGGAATTGTTGGAAAATGCCGAGTTTAATTATGAATTGATCGCATCCAATAAGGATCAAGATCTGGATTTTGAACTGTTCAATATAAGCGGAAATAGTCCACAGGCCGATTTTGCACCTACCTTTTACAAAGATGGTGTGCTGTTTTCCAGTAGTAGGGGCAGTGGCTCCAAAAAGAAATATGGGCCTACTGGGGAAGCGTACCTAAACATCTATAGATCCGATATTGAACAGCGGGGAGACATCAAAGACCCAGAGGTGTTCAAAGGAATAGCAGCATCTTCTTTTCACAAGGCAACACCTTACTATTCGGAAGAGCTGAATCAAATATTTTATGTCCTTTCCAATGCCAATGGAGATTACATGCAATTTAGTGATAAGGGAAAAAATGCCTTGGCCATGGCCATGAGCAATGGTAATGGGAGCTTTAAGTATATACTTAGGGATTTGGACACCTCGTTTTACTATCCTTTCTATGAAGCGTCCACGGGACGGTTGTTTTTTGCAGCCAATTTTGAGGATAGTTTAGGGGGTACCGATATCTATTATGTGTATACCAATGATGGACTTATTATGTCCTCTCCGGTAAACTTGGGACCTAGGATAAATACCCCGGGAAATGAAATAGCCCCTTTTATATTTGAGAACAGCCTCTATTTTTCATCTGATGTTTTTTATGGCCTGGGGGGAATGGACGTATATAAGTCCAATATGCATGCAGATGAGAGTTTTAGCATTCCCATTAACTTGGGGGAAGGGATTAATTCTTCCAGCGATGATTTTGGCTTTATCATAAAAAATAATGATACCAATGGCCTATTGGGCTACTTTTCCTCCAATAGGGAAGGGGGGAAAGGAAATGATGATATCTACGGGTTTAATGTAAAGGAAAAACCTGGCTTAAAAACGTTGGCGCTTAAAGGTAATATAGTGAAGCCTAATAATACCGGGGTCTATAAGGCTATGGTGAGTATTTTGGACGAGGAAGGAAAAACTGTTAAAGAGGTGTATTCAGGGGCAGAAGGGCAATATGAGATAGAGATACCCTGGAGGGACAAGATAGTACTCCAAGTGTCCAAGGAGCGATTTTCAACCTTTTCCAAATCTTATAATGAACAGGATTTGGAGGCCTTGAACACTAATAATTTTAATATTGATATAGCCAATATAGAAGATATAGTGGTGGAAAGCGAAGGCCAGGATGTGATAAAAATGAACAAATTTTATTTTGGTAAAGGCAAGTGGGATATTAATCCGCAGATTGCTGCCGAACTGGATAAGGTGGTAGAAGCGGTAAAAATGTTCCCAGAGCTGCAACTACGGGTAGAAAGCCATACCGATAGTCGCGGAGGGAGCAGTAGCAATTTTACCCTTTCACAAAAACGTGCGGATGCTATAAAAAATTACCTTTTGCAACAAGGAGTGCCAACAACAAACATCCTATATGCTATTGGATATGGAGAGGAAAAGCTATTGAACAATTGTAAAAACGGTGTTTTCTGTTTGGAGATGCTACATAATAAAAATGAGAGATCCCTGGTGGCAGTCCTTAATTACAATCTGTTGTTCTAACGCTTTGAGCAAGTGGATTGGGCCTAGTCTATAGCGTGGCTGGCAAGTATACTTGTGTGAAGGTTGGATTACCTGCTGAGTACGCAGGATTCGCAGTCTTTTATTTCTCCGTAATAGGTTTCACGGTATTTGTGCAGTGTCCTAAAAGGAATACCCAAAATGGCCTTCCTTATATAAGTGACCCGGGTATACAAAATGCCCATCTTGGAATTATAACGCTTTTCATTTTTTGTATTTCTCTGAATACCAATCAATTTCATTGTTCCGCTCTTATGGTTTCTAACGCCAAAGATTGTAAATCTTTGGCCCAATAGCAAATTATAACTGTTAAGTCTTTTTTTAACCGCCTGTTGTACAGAGGGTTTTTGCCGGTCTCTTGGTTGTATTGTTCCTATTCCTTGGTATAATATAAACTCCTTTTAGTAAATCACCTAATGAGTTGGGTATTAATTAATTGCTATTGGTGTTTTTATTTGATTCATTTGGTAAAGTTGTTGGGGCTTTTAATAATTGTACCTTTAAAATGAGGTCTTAACTGTTAAACCTTACAACAATGGCCCTCTATTGGCTCAGTAACAAAAAAAATCAAACTAGGGTTAAAAAAGCACCATCCAGCAGTAGTACAATGAAAATAAAGCAAGGAAGAGAATGCCCAGGTAGGTCAACAGTCTTAGATTCCTTTTAGGTTGGTATTGTGTTGGAATTTCATTGCTTATTACGTTTTTAAGGTTCATATATCCTATGATAGGGGCTACCACAAAAGAAACAAAGGTAGCCAAGGCCACCAAAAGACCCATATTGGCAGAGAAGGTGTTAATGACCACAAAATTAATAATACCCAAAAGTATAACGGCGGCAGCAAAGCCTCTTTTCTTAAGGTTGGCATTATTGGGAAAAAGTAGGGAAATGATATCAACGCTTACCCTGGCAATGGCATCATGGGCTGTTATACAGGTGCTGAACATGGTGGAGAATGCGGCAACGGCTATAAAAACATAGGCCCAAGAACCAATATTGGCAGTGAACAACTGTACCAATTGGTCGGCAAAAATAACAGCCTTATCACTTAGCTGGGTATTGGTGCCATAGAGTGTTAACCATCCTATGACCATAAAAAAAATAGCGAGGACTGCCGTGGAGAAATAACCAAATTTAAATTCATCCAAGGCTTCTTTTAGAGAAGGTTTCTGATTGGAGTTTTTAAATTTTTCAATACTCCATAGGCTTATCCAGCTAGAGACCTCCACGGTGGTGGGCATCCAACCCATTAGGCCAATGAGGAAAAGTACGCCCGCTTCGTTAAAAAGTGCTGGAGCCTCAAAGTTGGGTACAGGGGCTACCTTTCCATTTACTATAACCAAGAAAGTGGTAACCATTAGGGCGATGAACAATAAGGATATCACGTATTTCAGGGATATTTCCAATAATTTATATCGACCTATGATCAATAAAATGCTGATAAGCAAGAATAGACCTGCAGCAACAGTACTGACCGAAACTTGGGATAACTTAAAGAGATTGATAAGTAGTCCGGAAGTGACCACGTACAGGGCTGCTAGAATGGTGAAGGTATTTACCAGGGTAATAAGGGCATAAAACAGTAAATAGCCCTTGCCTCGATTTAAATATCCTTCTATTAAGGTTTTGTTGGTAATATTGGTATACCGTACCCCAAATTCAAAAAATGGGTACTTAAAAATATTGGCCAATAGAATGGGAATGATCATCAACCACCCATACTGGGCTCCTGCCTTGGTAGATAAAACCAAATGTGAGGTTCCAATGGCCGTACTGGCAAAAAGTAGGCCTGGACCAAGATTCTTAATCAGTTTTTTTGCAAAAGCCATACTGGTTTTTTGGTTGTAAATATAAACGGGATTACCTTATTTCTATTCGCTCCCCGAAAAATTTTGGCTGTGTGTTGAGTGCAAGATCAATAAAGACCTTTACCCTGGCAAAATACTCACGTGTGCGGGTCTTTAATCCGTTTTTAAAGGATATGTCCCCGGCGTTGAAACCAATGGCATAAAGCCCCTTCTTTTCACCTAGGTAAATTGCCCTTTCATTATGGAATTTTTGGGATATAACGGTCACCTGGTCCAATCCAAAAATTAGTTTGGCGCGAACCATGGAGTCCAAAGTTCTAAAACCAGCATAGTCCAGGAATATTTTATCTTTTGGAATCCCCCCTTTAATAAGGTCTTTCTGGAAAACGGTTGGCTCATTGTAGTATTGGGAGCTGTTGTCGCCGCTTACCAATATATAATCTATTTTTCCGGCTTTGTACAACTTAAGCGTTGCCTGTATTCGGTTGGTATAATAAGGATTGGATCCACCTCCCACCAACCTACTGGATGTTCCTAGCACAAGACCTACCTTATTCTTAGGAATGTGGCCCACTTCCCAATAGGTGCGATTTTCGGCCGCTTTTTTAATGATCTGGTTGCAGCCTATCAATAGCAAGGAAATACCAAATATCCCTAGAAGAAATAAAAAGCCAATTTTCTTTTTCATGAGCTGCAAAAATGAGACTTAAAGGTAATAAAACCACTTCTATTTTCTTGGGGAAGCGGATTGGATTGTTGATGATTTCTTTGCTTGTCCACAGAAACCGACATTGGAAGTTGTGAATGGCGTATTATAAATAAAACTGGCAACGAATAAATGGAAATCGTATGGGCATGAGTTTATATTTAGGAAAATAACCAGGCATGGGCTAGATAAACCAACCTGCTGAGTAGTAAAAAAAGCTCCTTCTTGAAGGGGTGGCCTTAAAAAGGACATTTTGGAACAATGCCAGGAACTGGATTATCTATGAGGCCACAATAATTCTTAACGGTTGCGGGAACTCCACTTAGGAAGAAGTTGACCTGGAAACTGGTTTTTATGACATTGGTCAACCTGTAATGATATTGGGGAGCTCTTTATTATGACGGGACTTCTACACGGCCTATTTTCAATTGTGTTTAATAATCTGATTTTTGGTAAAAAACAAACCCCGACGCTACGGGTCGGGGGTTGCAATTAATTATTTCAAAGTTGGGTTGGTTTATCAGGCATTGGATCCTATATTACCCTTAACGATTATAATTTCTAAAT
>JBFHGV010000236.1:0-5793 GCA_041582955.1 Arenibacter sp. | reverse complement strand
TGGCCAAGTCATTGATACTTACTCCAATAGCTCCTCATAATCTCAATGCCAGACCTTTGGTGATTTCTGATGAAACGGTTATTAAGCTCAAAGTTTCGGGAAGGGAAGACAACCATTTGGTGTCCTTGGATTCTAGGATTGCTACCGTGGAAAATGGTAAGGAGATTTTTATTAGAAAAGCACCCTTTACTATAAAAATGATAGAATATACCTCCGAAAGTTTTCTAAAAACGCTGCGAAATAAATTATTATGGGGCGAGGATAGGCGTAATTGATAGTTTTTTAATAAAACAATAAAAGGGAACAAAAGCTGTTTATCAATTGGGAACATGAATGTAATAATTTTTTAGTCTAAACTATTGAAATTGTTATATTTGCAAACTTTTATAAATAATGAGGTTATTTTTCGCGGCAATTCTTATTTTCATGTTTAGTGAAATAAAGGCTCAAACCTATGAGGTTGGGCTATTTGCTGGAGGCGCCAATAATATTGGGGATGTGGGAAGAACCAATTTTATTTTGCCTTCTGGTCCGGCTTTTGGCGGTTTGTTTAAGTGGAATAAGAGTAAGCGGTATGCATGGAGGGGTAGTGTAATTTATGGTGAGTTTACGGCAGATGACGCCAAATCGGACATTGCTTCCAGGCAAAAGCGAAATTTGATAATGGATAATAGTGTGCTGGAGGTGTCTGCTGGTTTGGAATTTAATTTTGTGGAGTATAACCTGCATCAATTGGGGCCTGCATTTACACCGTATTTGTATACTGGATTTACCTATTTTAGGTATGGGTATCATTATTTTGATGCAGCGCAATTACAAGATGTGGGGCAAAAAGACGGTTCTTTTTCCATACCTATGACGGTAGGGGCAAAATTAAGACTTAACCAGTTCCTTATAGTTGGAGCCGAGATTGGGGCCAGATATACCTTTACGGATAATCTGGATGCCAGTAATCCGGAAGGGTCAAATTATGAGGATTTTAGGTTTGGAAATATTTTTAGTGATGATTGGTACGTGTTCTCTGGTATTACATTAACGTATACTTTTGGTAGAAAACCGTGTCAAGACTGCTTTCAGTAGTGTAAAAATAGATAGTTTGGAAGATGTAAAAATGAAGGCCTTGCCAAAGCACACCGCTATTATTATGGATGGCAATGGGCGATGGGCAAAAGAGAAAGGCAAATTAAGGGTTTTTGGTCATGAACAAGGGGTTAAGACCGTAAGAAGAACTGTGGAAGACTGTGCTAGGTTGGGGTTGGAATACCTCACACTGTATACTTTTTCTACAGAAAATTGGAACAGGCCCAAATTTGAGGTGGAGACCCTTATGCGATTGTTGATGTCCTCCCTTAAAAAGGAACTGGTGACCTTGAACCAGAACAATATAAAACTCAATACCATTGGAGACATTGCTTCCCTGCCCAAAACGGCACATAAGGAGTTACTGGATGTAATGGATAAAACAAAGAACAATACGGGGATGACCCTGACCTTGGCGCTTAGTTATGGGTCTCGGGACGAGATTAAAAATGCTGTACAACAGATAAGTGTCAAAGTTAAAAATAATATAATTTCTCCCGAAAATATTGACGAAACCATTATTAATAACCATCTTTACACGCATAATTTGCCAGATGTAGACCTGCTCATCAGAACAAGTGGGGAGCATCGGATAAGTAATTTTTTACTTTGGCAGATAGCATATGCCGAATTATATTTTATTGATGTATTTTGGCCCGATTTTTCGGAGCATCATTTATTGGAAGCCATTAAAAATTACCAGAACAGAGAACGACGATTTGGAAAAACTAGCGAACAACTCACCTAGCGGCATGAAAAAGTTCATGTCCCTTGAACTTTTTATCACACTTTTATTTTTAACTTTTACTACCCTGGCCAGTGCGCAGGATACGTCCTATGAGGATGGTAAACGATATATTCTTGGGGGACTGGAGGTTACTGGTCTGCAAAGCTATAACGAGCAGACCGTTAAAACCTATACCGAACTAAGGGTAGGGCAGCCCATTACGGTTCCCGGAGATGAAATAAGCGCGGTTATCAATAAACTATGGGGGCTGGAACTTTTTACCGATATAAGCTTTTATATTACCAATATAGAGGGGGACAAAGTTTTCTTGGAGCTTAATATCCTGGAGCGCCCCACCCTTGCCAATGTTAAGGTTTATGGTGTTAAGAAGAATAAGGTAGATGAGATTCTTAAGGATACCGATCTAAAAAAAGGCAAAAAGATAACAGAGAGTCTAATTGCCAATACCAAGAACTATCTTCAGAACAAATACAAGAAGAAAGGGTACCTAAATACTAAGGTTACCATTGCAACGGCAAAGGATACTACGGCCGCCAATACCCAGAGTATGGTAATCAACGTTAAAAAAGGGGATAAGGTAAAAATCAACAATATTGTTTTTGAAGGCAATGAGCAGTTGTCCGATAAAAAACTGGCCAATGCCCTTAAAAAAACCAAGAAGAAGAAGTTTTACCGGTTTTGGAAGAAATCCAAGTACATAGAAGAAGATTATAAGGAAGACCTGGTGTCCCTGGTTGATAAATACGCCGAAAAGGGATTTAGGGATGCCCGTGTTATATCGGATACCTTTGTTAAGGTTTCCGATGATTTGATCGATTTAAAAATAAAGGTCGAGGAAGGAAACAAGTATTATTTTGGGGATATAGACTTTGTGGGTAATACGGTATATACAGACCGTCAGCTTGCCCAGGTATTAGGGGTTAAAACTGGAGATACCTACAATGGGGTACTACTGAGAAAACGTATTGCCGATGATACCAAACCAGATGGGGAGGATCTTACCAACCTCTACCAAAACAATGGATATTTATTTTCCAGTATCAATCCGGTTGAAATTTCGGCCGAGAACGATACCATTGATTTTGAGATTAGGATTATTGAAGGTAAGGAGACCTTTTTGGATCATGTTACGGTAGTGGGCAATGATAAGACCAACGACCACGTTATTTTTAGGGAATTGCGTACCCGTCCAGGTCAGCGTTATAATAAATCCGACATTATACGTAGTATTAGGGAGTTGGGGCAATTAGGTTTCTTTGATGCAGAGCAGATAACACCGGATATCCAAAACCCGGATCCCAATGCTGGGACCGTGGACATAGCCTATAGCCTGGTGGAAGCCGGTTCTAGTCAAATAGAGCTCCAAGGTGGATACGGTGGAGGTGGTTTTATTGGTACCCTTGGGTTGTCCTTTAGTAACTTCTCTATGAAAAACTTGTTTAACGGAGAAGCTTATAAGCCGGTGCCTATGGGTGACGGACAAACCTTTGCATTGCGTTTGCAGGCAAGTAGGACCTATAGGGTGTATAGTCTTAATTTTTCGGAGCCCTGGTTGGGAGGTAAAAAGCCGGTACGGTTTAATATGTCCTTGTCCAGAACACAGCAATTCTATTACAATCCTTATGTAAGTAGTAAGCCGGACAAGAGCAAGCAGTTTTCCATTACAGGGATATCTGCTGGTTTGGCCAAAAGGGTACAGTGGCCAGATGATTTCTTTACGGTATCGCACTCTTTGGGCTATCAATTGTACAACTTTCAAGATTACAACTTAGGGCTATTTAATTTTGGTAATGGAAAATCCAATTCCATAGCCTATACCTTGGGTATTTCAAGAAATGCAACTGGTGGGGGGCGTATTTATCCTAGGACAGGATCTAACTTTGAGCTTACTGCCAAATTTACACCTCCGTTTTCCTTGTTTAATAATTTAGATTACAAGCAGTTGAACGAGGATATGGAAACTGCTGTTGAGGAGCAGGATAGTGAAGAGGTAGAGCGTATAGATCAGGAGCGCTTTAAGTGGTTGGAGTTTTATAAGGTGAACTTTAAAGGTGACTGGTACACTACCTTAGTAGATAAGTTGGTCTTAAGGACCAATGCGGAATTTGGATTTTTGGGAAGCTATAATGAAGATGTGGGTAAAGTGCCATTTGAAAGATTTTATGTAGGTGGGGACGGAATGGGAACCTATACCTTGGACGGTAGGGACGTAATAGCATTAAGAGGCTACGAAAACCAATCATTAACACCTTATAGTACCGATCTGTTGAGTGGAGGTCAGGTGCAGGACGGTGGTATTGTTTATAATAAATACTCTTTAGAGCTCAGATATCCTTTAACCTTAAAACCATCGGCTTCTATTTACGGACAGGTATTTTTAGAGGCGGGGAATGCCTTCAACAATTTTCAGGACTTTAATCCGTTTGAATTAAAAAGATCGGCCGGGGTGGGACTGCGAATTTTTATGCCGGCATTCGGATTACTTGGAATCGATTTTGGATATGGGTTTGATCAAGATTACAATCCTAATTCTGTCGGACCTAGTGGATGGCAGACCCACTTCATCATTGGACAGCAGTTTTAATGTGTAGAATTTTGTAATAGTTTTATACGTTGAACAGTCCATTCTAAAATATTTGGTTATTTTGGCACGATATTTTCTATACAATAAAAAGAAGATAGCATGAGAGTAAAAGTAAAAGTACTTGTGTTGCTGGCTATGGCCTTATATGCAACAGGTATTTCGGCCCAAAGAAGTATTAGGATTGGCTATGTGGACATGGAGTATATCCTTGAGAATGTAGAGGAGTACAGGGAAGCCAATGAGCAGTTGGCCAATAAGGTGCAGAAATGGAAGTTGGAGTTGGAGCAGGAGAAAGCCGAAATAGATCAGATGAAAAAGGATTTGATGGCCGAGAAGGTATTGTTGACCGAAGAGTTGATTTCCGAACGTGAGGAGGAAATTCAAATTCTGGAAAAGGAAATGTTCGACTATCAGCAGGATAGATTTGGGCCAGAAGGGGATTTGGTACTTCAAAAAAGAAGGTTGATCCAGCCAATACAGGATCAGGTCTTTAATGAGGTACAAAAAATTGGGGCCAATAAAAAATATGATTTTATTTTTGATAAATCTGCAGATGTTGTAATGTTGTATTCCGAGAAAAGGCACGATATTAGTGATTTGGTCTTAAGGGGTATATCTAGAACAAGGAAGATAAGCGCCCCAAAGAAGAAGCAGGGAGGCAGAAGTAGCTTGGATAACTTTGAGGATGCTGAGGTAGAAGAAGAGGTGAATGATGCACTCTTGGAAAGGCAGGAAAGAGCAAAACAGGCAGAGGAGGCCAGGGCCAAGACGGCGGAGGAAAACAGGGCAGCTCAGTTAAAGATTCGCGAAGAGCGCAAAAAGGCTTATGAGGAGAGAAGAAGAAAATTATTGGAAGAAAGGGAAGCTAAAAGAAAGAAGGAACTGGAAGAAAGAAATAGTAAGAAGAACACTGAGGAAGTGGAAGAATAACACACAAATAGAAGTACAATAAATAATAGCAGAACCAAATTAAATTTATTTAACTAAATCTTTAAATTAACACTCAAATATTAATTAGAATCATGAAACAGATTAAAAAAATAGCAGTAGCCATAGTTTTGTTCGTAGCAGCAAGCAGTTTTGTAAATGCACAAGCGAAGATTGCGCACATAGACGTTCAAAAACTATTATCTGAAATGCCGGAGATGAAAGCAGCAGATGCTGAACTTAAAAAGTTACAGGAAACATATAGGGCCGATATAGAGAGTTCTATGACAGAGCTTAAAAATAAATATACCCAATACTCCAATGAGTCTGCCTCCAAGTCTGAAGAGGAAAACCAGAAAAGGGCATTGGAGCTTCAAGGGTTTGAAAAGAACATAGGAGAGGCTCAGCAGACTGCACAGCAGGAGTTGCAGAAAAAACAAGCCGAACTATTGGG
>JBFHGV010000235.1:0-5813 GCA_041582955.1 Arenibacter sp. | reverse complement strand
TCTGCAATGTGTACTGTTTTACTGTTATTTATCAATGCTTTATAAAAGGCTTTTGCAAATGTATAAGTGTTACGGGTTTCGGAGCCTACAAGAATAACATATTCTGCATCAGAATGATTACTTCCTTTGGGAGCCGATTTGGGCTTTCTAAGCCGAATTATACTCATGACCAGTCCAGAGTAAATTAAAAACAGAAGGCCCAAGGCCGAAAGGAAGAGTATTATGGACCAAATATTACTTCCTTGCCCAGTGTGCCACTTTAGACTCCATAAGGAGGCTAATTTTACAAAAGGGAAGGTCACTTCGCTAAGAACTGCCCCGGTATGTTGATGTACATGTACCTCGCGGTCTTGAAGAGTTATTTCAAAATACTCCTCGGGATCTTCGGAAAAAGGGAACATCATGGAGCGCACCTCGCTTAGGGGAAGCTTTTCAAAGAAATGATTTTCGCCAGTCGGGGTCCTTGAATTGGGAATATGTTGTAGGTCAGTTTCAGGGAGCAGTGCAAATTTTTCGGCCGATAGCCAGGTTCCCGTAGTAGCGATCAGGAGAATTGGCAATAGTAACCAGCGGCTTACAAAAACATGATAGCGTTGTTCAATTTTTTTTTCCCGGACCTTGGTGAACAATTTTCTTATCCCGCCCTGCCTTTGGGCCAAAAGCAACACTCCTGTTATTGCTATAAAGCAAAGTAACAGGGATACAATACCAATAAATGCCCTCCCAATGCCCTTCAAGAACAACGACCTGTGCAAGTTGGTCACAAAACTAAATAGGGGGGATTGGGGAATTACGTCGCCGAGTTTTTCGCCTGTCTTGGGATGGACAAAAATTTGTTCGCTCTTGCCTTGTTCCGTAAACACCGAAGCCTTGACAAATCCTTGGGGGCTAATTTCCAAATCTAGTACTTCGGGGTAAGTATCCTTCAAAACCTTAACGGACTCCATGAGGAAGACCCCCTCCAAGTTTACAGGCTTATAATTCTGTATACTTTGTGTAATAGGTTCAAATGCAAGAATGGCTCCAGTAATGGAGGCCATTAGCAGAAAGACCGCCGAAACTGCCGCTAACAAAAAATGACTATGTCTCCAAAGGTAACCTATCATATCGAGTCTACTGTGGCATCAGTCTTACATATCGTATCCATCCAGTACCGTCTATTTTATTCTCTAGATTTTTTGTAGTTAAATTAATTTTGGCGTCTATTTTATAATATTCCTGGTCTTCTACAGCAGTTTCAAACCGGAGTTCATAACCCAGATCAATTTTATCGGTTGGGATATTGAGGATATTCAGAATACGCTCACCTCCAGCAACGGTTTCCCCGGAAATGGCATCTATATTAGGCCTTCGCTTACCATAAAACTTCCACCATTCACTAATCTCACTGTACCATTCTGAATCTTTGCCATGAACATAAAGTGTTTCTTCGTAATCCCCTTTGGGATTAATAAGAGAAATGACCACATATGCTCCTTCCCCTGTATAATTTACCATTTGAATCATACATTTTATGGGGGTGTTTTCCTCTAGGGGTTTAAAAGCGAGTAGGGTGAATACGATAGTGAAGGCTATTGGTATTGTGTTGAATAAGCGGTGCATATTATTGTAAGAAGTTTATTTTAATATTCTGTTTAAGGAGGATTTCGTTTTCGCTGGCCAAGTCGTACACCGTTTCGCCAAAATCTGTTGTGGCTTTTTTATCGGCTCCCTTATCAATCATAAATTGAAGAATTTCGGTGCCAGTAGCTTTCATTGCAGCCAGATGAAGGGGGGTAAGTCCCTCTTTATTTTTGGTGTTCATGGGTATTTGGTAAGTCGCTAAAGTTTTTAACAATGGCAAACTATTCTTTTTAACAGCTAAGTGCAGTAGTGTTTCTTCATTGGATTGTAAAGTATCCATTTTTAGTCCTGCAGCGGTAAGGGTGATTAATTTCTGGTCAAAAACCAACTCATTACTATCGCTATAGCCATCAACAAGGTAATAGCCAAGGCCATTCCCTGCCATATCTTGATCCTTTACGGAGGCGCCTTTTTCGATTAAAAAAGTAACCACCTCATTAGTGTTATTTTGAGTGGCAAGCATTAAAGCCGACTGCCCTGTCTTGTTGCTGTTGTGTATGTTTTTGACATTTGGAAAAAGCAACTGTATTATTTCCAACTTATTTTTGGAAGCGGCATTAAGAAAAGGTGTGTTTCCAGCGGCATCCTTCTGTTCTACATATGCACCCGCAGTAACAAAAAAATCGATAATTTGTGGGTCTGTATTGTTATTTGCCAAATAATGCAATGGAGTTAAGCCATCTTTGGTGGAAACATCAGGTTTCAGACCTAAACTTTGTAAATATTGATACAATTTAATTGAATTAGTGTGGCCGCGAGTGCCTTGCGCAGCATATAAAAAGGCATTGCCACCTTCGGCGTTGGGTGTTTTGAAATCCACCCCTTTATCCACCAGTAGTTTTAAAAAGGTAATGTTTCCATTTTTTGAGGCGTAATTAAAAATGCCATTACCTATTTCATCGAGACTTTCTAAAGCTAGGCCCTTGTCAAGAAAATTATTCAGTTCCTTTTCAGTGGTTAAGGCATGAGCAACCAAAAGCAGAATATTGGCACCGTGCCCGTTCTTCTCTGTGGCAAGGTTTACTCCGTGTTTTTCAAAAATTTCGTACAAAGCCATATTCTTTTGTCCCGCATTCGCGGCAAAAGTTAGGGGAGTATAGCCATGACTATCCAGCTCATCCACAGAGGAACCATTTTCCAATAAAAAGTTTACGATTGACGTTTGACCGGCATAAGCGGCCCAGTGTAGATAAATACGGCTATCATGGGTTTTTTTGTGGACGGAGTTTCCCTTTTGGGAAAGCAGATATTGGATCACCTCATCATCAACCTTTTCCAGTAAGGCGTATACCACGGCATCAAATGCATAGGTATTGAGCTGGGCAGGATCATTCCCATGTGCATGATCGCTTTTTACTTGTTCCAACGAGGGGCCGTTCTTCCAGTAATCACGCGAGAGAAAAACATTTTCCTGTGCTGTGGCCTGAAATATGGAAATCAACAGGATTAAGTAAACCAATTTTTTAAATTTCATTATAAAGTTATTTTACAAACGATTCGATGATGGGATTGATTTCTTGGGCCTCGGTAAGCTCATCATCAAATAGGTACTTGAACAGAACTTTATTGTCTACCTTTTCTTTTAGGACCAAATCTTTGTTTCTGGCAAAAACCTCTGACCATTTGGTACGAACGGTTGCCCATTTTGCTTGATGTTCCTTCCACCAATTTGCTGCTGCCTGGCAACGGTTGTCATCTACACGTTTGTAAACATTGTAACCTTTTTCTTTTGCAAGCAGGACATCTTCAGCATTTTGAACCCGAATAACTTTATCGTTGTCTTGGTCATGAACCCAACCATTTTCGGTGATTTCATGTCGATTGCCGCGTACCAGAACATTGTAATCGCTACGGATAGTATATTCACGACGCGCCAGGGGAGCAGGGGTAGTGTTTTCCCAATAGCTTTTCCCATCAACGTGAACCCAACTAGCCGTGCCTTCATATCGAGGGCTGTCATCAACTTGGTACACCTTTTGGGTCCATTGGCCGTCTATTTTCTTTTTTGGTTTGTGCAAGTAATCCCATTGGTTATCACCGTTATACATGTAAAAATCCTGGTTCTCGTATATCCAATCCTGTCGCCAATGTTTTACGATATGCGGATCTGTAGGATTGCCCACCTGTAGGATATGTTGTATAGCTACTTCATTCTTTTTGTCGGTAATCAGTTCGGCCCATTCAAGTCCTTTGTCCACTTTAGTCTCGGAAGGTTTGTAAAGTGAATCCTGACTATAGTTAAAGGTTTCTGCAAAATTGAAGGTTACTTCAAAGCATCCGCACATTTTTTTGATGGCTTCAGCATCCTGTTTTTGTTTGTTCTGGGCGGTAAGTATCCCCACGAGGAGAAAGGTCACTATGTAAATGGTATTTTTCATTTTGTATGTGTTTGTTTTATTTTTTTTCAAAAATAGTATTTTTATTTAGATTGAATAAAAATAAAAAATATATTTGTGGAAAATTATTTTGAATGAATCTAAATAAGACATCTATTTTCATCTATTTGTTCACGTGTATAGGAATAGCTCTAAGCGCCCAAGAAACAGGTGAGCCTATACAAGATTCAATTTTAGTAAGAAAATTGGATGAAGTGGTTGTTACAGGCGAAAGTCAGGTGATGTCGTTGAGTAAAAAGTTATTTGCAGTTGGTGTATTGAATCAAAAAGATATCGCCAAAGTAGCTGGAAACAACTTGGCGGACGTCCTAAATTACAATCTGAATATTATGGTAAGACCTGATGCGGCCACTGGAAGGTCAACTATATCCATGTTTGGTTTGGATGGTCAATACGTTAAAATTCTGATGGATGGAATTCCACTTGCGAGCGATAACGGTATGGGAAATAACATAGACGTTACCCAAATTAATTTAGAGGATGTGGAACGGATAGAAATTGTTGAAGGAGCTATGGGGGTGCTCTACGGAGATAATGCTGTGGCAGGGGTAATCAATATAGTAACAAAAAGGGGCCAAGAGGGTGATACAGTCTGGCAGATACAGGCTTCGATTCAGGAGGAAACAGTAGGAAGTGAATATGCAATCTTTGAAGAAGGGAGGCATATCCAGAATTTTAAGATCAGTAACCGTATTAACGATAAAATCAATTATTCACTTGGGGCATCACGGAATGATTTCGCAGGTTATTATAATGAATTTCTTGGTAAAGATTATGTCAACATTCAAGATAATACAGTGGTGAACGACGGTCTTAGAGGACTGGAATGGAACCCAAAAGAACAGCTTACCGCATATGGTAACCTTAATCTTGTTGTTGGGAAACATAACTTTTTTTATAAACTACAATTATTTGATGAAGGTATATCCGTGTACAATCATATTGTCAACGGCCGTTTGGACAGCAATACAGGAATGCCTAATCCCACTGCTTTGGACGAAAATTTTGACACCAAAAGATGGGTAAATAACCTTAATGTTTCTGGCCCTTTGATAGGTGCTACAGTTTATAATTTTTCTTTTTCACAACAGCGTCAAAAGCGCTATTACCAGCAATATGTCTATAATATTATGCAGCGTGGTATAGAATCCTATGTTGCGGATGATCTCAGTCAGTCCAGCTCTCTTTGGTATTCCAAGGGTTTCGTAAGCAATATCATACCCGGGTCAGATTTCTTCAACGCTCAATTGGGTTATGAGTTTACCCATCAGACAGGATTTGATGCCATTGCAACAGGGGAATATTCCAACGATGTTGTAGAAAACACTTTGGAGAATTATGACTTTTTTGGATTGACCGATTTTAGTCTATCGGATAAGTGGTCCGTATATCCCGGGGCTAGGTTCACCAATAATTCCCAGTTTGGAAATAAGTTGATATGGTCTTTGTCCTCAAACTATAGTTTTACAAAAACCCTCCGTGCCAAAGCCGTATTTGGATCAGCTTTTAGGGCGCCCAATTTTGAGGAACTCTTTTTCTATTTTGTCGATGCCAATCACAATGTACAAGGTAATCCAGATCTACAACCCGAAGATGGACTATCAGTATTGTTAAACCTCGATAAACGATTTGCCTTAAAAGAAAGGGGATTGTTGAAAACAGCCATTAAATCATTCTATTTTGACATCCAGGACAAAATTACCAGTGTAGTCGTTACAGATGAGGAGGATGGAAATCTTTCCACATTCGGAAATGTCGACTCTTCTAAGATTTTGGGTTTTACCTTGGAAAATT
>JBFHGV010000234.1:0-5814 GCA_041582955.1 Arenibacter sp. | reverse complement strand
GCTTCCCAATTCAGCATATTCTTGCTGCCAAAGCGATATAACATCGGTAATAGCCTGTACACTCATCAATGGCAGGGTCAGGGAATGGTCTGGGGAAAAACAAACTACCTTACATATCCCAGATTCGGATTCTGCATATAGTAGGCCGTTCTTATAAGTTTCTTCGCTTACATTTTGTAATAGGGCCGAAAAATCATTTACAAAGGAAAAAGGTTTTTTATACTCTGGATTAATTCCACCTCCCATTCTTTTATTGGTAGGGCAAAGGTAGCATGAAGGGTCATAGCTCGGCAGGTTGGTTTCTGCACTTTTCTCGGTCTTTCCCTGCCAAGGCCTTTTGTTTCTATGTGGTGAAACTAAAATCCATTCACCAGTAAGAATATTTAACCTTCTATGAGGGTTGCTGTTGAAATTGTTAGGTTCCATTTATTTTAAGTTATGGTGTTTGTTAAGGTAGGCCATACCGACTTTTGCAACAACAGTTCAATCAAGGGAACAATCCATTGTTTATTGACCAAAAGCCCATGTCCATTCATTAGAGTATAGTTGTACCGGCGCTAGGTTTTACCTCGAAGGCCTCCAAGTCAATATTAAAGGCCTGCTTATATGCTGCCGCAGCATCTTTTATAAATTGATCTGCGTTATCCTTATGGACAATGTTTAGTGTACAGCCTCCAAAGCCGCCACCTGTTTGCCTTGCTCCCAATACTGTCTCATATTTCTTTGAAAAGTCTACCAAAAAATCAGATTCTGGGCAACTTACCTCATAGTCTTTGCTGATGCCTTCATGTGCCTGGTATAACAATTCCCCAAAACGCTTCAGATCATTTTCCTTTAATGATTTGGTTGCTTCCAATACTCTTTGATTCTCATTTACTATAAATGAACACCTACGGTATAAGGTAGGATCCATATTCCCTTCGTATTCTTTGATCATTTCCGTATCAACATCACGTAAAGAATTAACCTCTGGATAGCGTTCTTTAATAAGCTGAACTCCTGCTTCACATTCCTTCTTTCTTGTATTGTATTCGCTGGAAGCCAAGTTATGGGATACTTTGGTATTCAACATTATTATCTTGTAGGGAGCAATGTGTATGGGGATTTGTTGATGCTCCAGAGATTTGCAGTCTAACAATATTACGTGTCCTTGCCTACTCATAACCGATGCAAATTGATCCATGATGCCGCACTGTGTACCTACATAAGTGTGCTCTGCCCGCTGCGAAAGCTTAACGATATCCATATTGGAAAGAGATAAGCCAAAAAGGCGGTTGAGCCCAAAAGCCAGTCCGCACTCCAAGGCTGCAGAAGAACTTAATCCAGAGCCCATGGGCAACTTACTCTCTATGGTACAATCAAAACCCCTTAATTTATCGGTCCTTTTTATAATTTCGTTTAGAACACCTAAAATATAATTCTCCCACTCCACCTCGCTGGGAGCTATTTTATCCAACTGTACCGTAAACCCCTTGTTAAAGCCTAAACTATAAAAGTTACACTGCTTTTTGGAATTGTTCTTTTTAAATTTAAAGGTGATTTTTTTCTCAATGGCCGTTGGTAATACGTAGCCAAGGTTATAATCAGTATGTTCCCCTATTAGATTAATTCTTCCTGGAGAATCTACTACCAAATCAGGGGTAAAGTTTTCTGGAAAAGCCATTAGTATTTGCAGTTTTAGCACCGCAAAGATATAACATTAATTTATAAACGTAAAATTTACGTTTATAAAAACAAAAACACCTATCCCCAGGATGGAAATAGGTGTCATAAATAATTTTATCTTTTATTTGCCTTGCAACATATCTACGGTAGCTACCGTTCTAAAACCTAGGTGTTCCAGGGCAGAATCCAAGCTACTTGCCATTCTTGAAGAAACCCTATAGCTAGCGCAATAGGATGCGTTACATAAAAACGAACCGCCCCTCATTACTTTTTCCTTGGCATAGGGCATATTGGGGTTATAAGGAGAACTGGCTCCCGGCGGATTGACCGCTACGCTATTTTGGGCGTCCAATTCTTTATAGTAATTTATATTATACCAATCACTGGTCCATTCCCAAACATTTCCGGCCATATCATAGAGTCCAAAATCATTTGGAGGATAGGATTTCACTTTGGCTCTAGATTCAAAACCATCGGCCTTACTATTGGTTACCGGGAATTCTCCTTCCCAGGTATTCCCCATTTGGGACAGTACGGCTTCATCATCTCCCCAGAAATAAAT
This sequence comes from Arenibacter sp., assembly GCA_041582955.1. GTDB lineage: Bacteria > Bacteroidota > Bacteroidia > Flavobacteriales > Flavobacteriaceae > Arenibacter. The sequence continues at coordinate 3,587 of JBFHGV010000234.1, read as the reverse complement.
ACTTTCGGCCTTATTACCACGGGCCGCCCTTTCCCATTCTGCTTCTGTAGGCAATCTTCTACCTGCCCATTCGCAATAAGCAAGAGCATCCTCATAGGCTACCTGCACCACGGGTTCGTTCTCCCTGCCCTTTATGGAACTGTCCGGACCGTTGGGGTGTTTCCAATTGGCACCTATGGTCCAACTCCACCATTGCGAAAAATCGTAAAGGTTAGGCACGGTACTTTTTGACTTCTTAAAAGTTAGGGAACCGGGCTGCAAAATAGAATCGTGAGGTTTAGGAGTTCCTTCAGGAACCTGGGTTTTCATTTCTTCCCAATCAATGGCCCGTTCGGCAACGGTAACGTAACCTGTTTCATCAACAAACTTGGCAAATTCCGCATTGGTTACCTCTGTAATATCCATAAAAAAACCATCAATTTTTACCTTGTGGGCAGGCTTTTCATGGTCCATTGCCATATTATCCTGGGGTACCGCTCCTTGGGTAAATTCACCTCCTGGAATCCAGACCATACCATCGGGAGTTTCAATATCCTCAGGTTTTTCAACCAAAACCGCTACATCCTTATTTGGGGCTTTCACAGCCTCCGATATAGGGGCACTATCTTTACTATCACCGGCAGGCTTCTTCTCCTCCTTGCATTGGATCATTACTCCAATCAATAGAAAGACCCCTAAAATTTTAACGTATTGCATAGAATTTAATTTATTTTAAAAAACAAAGTTACATTTAAAATTGAATAATGTTACCCCATCCTTAATCTTGGTAAATGAACTTCATTTGGTAAGGTGTCCCAGCCACTTTCATGATGGTGTTAAAAATATAGTTACATACTTTCTTTTGCCCTTCAAAATTAATCAGTTCAACCGTATCCTCTGGAGTGTGATACTGTGGATGCCCCCCGGTATGGATACCTAATACAGATATCTTTTTTTTATAAAAGGAAACATGGTCCGATCCCCCAACCGAACCGGCATGTACCACTGGTGACAGGCCCAATGGGGGACCTAATTCCTTCATTAGTTCCACTCCCCCTGGAAAGGTTCCGGCCCCGCCCATATATACTTGATTGGCGTGGTTTAACCTTCCTACCATATCCATATTGATCATCAATTTGACCTGGGACAAGGGCACAACAGGATGTTCCGTGAAATACTTGCTTCCCAAAAGTCCTTGTTCCTCTGCTCCAAAAGCCACCAATAATATACTTCTCTTTAAGTCGGTTTTATGGGCCATTAACTTCTCCCCTATCTCCAGCAAAGCCGAAGTACCACTGGCATTATCATCGGCCCCGTGATGGATTTGGATCTTATCAGACTTAGAAGAAGGTCCACCCCCCATGCCCAAATGATCATAATGAGCTCCCAGTACTACAAATTCATCCTTTAACAGGGGATCACTTCCTTCAATAAAGCCTATTACGTTCCATGTTTTAACGGCTTTTTTGAGCTCTTCCCCTTTTTTCACCCTTAATTTGGCCTTGAAACTCTGTTTATAACTTTTGGTATATGGAAGGATACCAGCGTTTTTAAAATCCTTTTTAATATAGGTTACTACTCTTTTATTTATTCTTCCACCAGGATACCTCCCTGAATTTTGATTCGAAGTAAGAAATGTAATGTGATCCTTCAGTTCTGTTGTGGTGATTTCTTCCTGTGCAGTGGATAAATTAATACAAATACTTGCTATTACAATAGCCTTATAAATCCTCATAGGGTCCTTCCTTTTAATTTTCCGTAAAATTAATTTTTTCAAACTTCTTCGGCAATGTTATGCCCTGCTCTTTCCAACGCTCCAAAAGAGGTTTCAAATTAGCTCTAAAAGCACTATAATCCTTACGTTCTTTACTTGTCCAGCCCACCTCTGCATAGGCTGCTAGTCTAGGAAATACCATCCTGTCCATTTCCTTTGGACTTGGAATCCATTCACCCCACATTTGGCAACCACTTCCAATAATATTTCCATGATATTTTTCTTCCAAACCTTCGGGAATGGGATCAAATTCATAAGCTTTTTCCAAGGGGATGTATTCATAGGAATAGTCCAAATAGGTGTATTGGTGATACGAATTTACAATCTCGTACCCTTCCTTGACCGCTTTAGATACCAAGTCCAAATCCCCTTTCCAAAAATGGACCAGGGTATTCTTGGCCAAATTTTGATCCACTTCCATATCGGCAGTATCCTGCCATTCATGTACATTTTCTCCCAGAACCTCATTCCACCCCATCATTCGATGTCCATTTTCATTTAAATAGTTGGCTATGCCGTTCGTAAAATAAACATGCAAATCCGCTGGAGATTTCAACTCTTTATCTTTCATGAAGTTCTGAATCTCCTTCGAGGACTTCCAGGCGTCAAATTTTACTTCATCCCCACCAATATGGATAATATTAGCTGGGAACAGCTCCATCACTTCTAAAAGTACATTTTCAAGAAATTTATGTACTTGGGGGTCGGAGACATTAAAAGAATCCGGAAGCTTCCCAAATACCGTTGGTACTTCATTGAGCTCCCCTATGGTACCTAACCAAGGATATGCTGCAATTGCTGCGGAGGCATGCCCGGGCATCTCAATTTCCGGAATTATGGTTATTTGTCTTGCTCTGGCATAGGCAATTATTTCCTTTACCTCTTCCTGTGTGTAATATCCAGAATGGGGGGTGTTGGATTTTTCCGGACTATCCCAGCCACCAATTTGGGAATTGGACCTCCTAGACCCCACTTGCGTTAATTTCGGATACTTTTTTATTTCCAGTCGCCACCCCTGGTCGTCCGTCAAATGCCAATGGAATACATTCATTTTTAGAAGTGCCATCTCATCCAACAGCTTTTTTACCTGTTCCTTTCCTTTAAAATAACGGGCTTCATCCAACATAAAGGCACGCCACCCAAAACGGGGGCGATCCACTATTTCCATCCCTTGGACCCTTATATCCCCACTCTTGGTCATCGTAGTTGCTATTAATTGTCGAAGGGACTGTATCCCATAAAATACCCCTGTGGTAGTAGCTGCGGTAATGCTTAGGGTATTGGAACCTACCTTTAAAACATATCCCTCTTCCCCTAGTTTGGTCATCACCCTATCATTGAGCTTCAGGATTATACCTTTTTTACCTCTTTCCTTAATATGCACCCCTTTCTGAAATTCGTTTTTCAGAATTCCTTGAAGATAATTTGCATTTTCCCTGTTGGCCGCATCTGCAATTATAGATATTTTGGAAGTAAGTGTAAACCCACCTGCTGCTTCATTTATACTTAATGGTTGTGGAATAATTCCTACGTTCTGACTTTGCCCATATCCCATCCATATTAAAAACACAGGCAATATTATTCTTATGTATCTCATTTCCTTTTGGCTGATTCTCATTTAAAACTTATTGCTATATATAAGCTTGGGACAGAAAATCTTCTGCCCCAAGCTTATTTCCTGTTCGTAGTACCCCAACTTTATAGTCCATGGCTCAGAGCTGGTATCCTAAACTTTTCAATACTGGGTTCTGTATGCTGACTTTTCATTATGCGATTCGCCTTTTCTATAATCTCCGGATGTTTATCGGCTACATTATTGGTTTCGCCAATATCT
>JBFHGV010000233.1:0-5832 GCA_041582955.1 Arenibacter sp. | reverse complement strand
CTGCCTTGGTCTTGGTGCCAAATTCCTTTGTAGATACCAGGGACTCCCAATCTGCATCGGTCTGTTGTTCCACAATACCCTTGAGTACTTTAAAGGAACTATCCACATAAGCCTTAAGCTCCTCTACATTATTCCATTCCCCAGTATCCGTTTTGGCAATGACCGTTTTGGCAATGACCCTAACGTTAGGGGCCCCAAAAATATTTTTGGCAAAAAGCAGCTCCACGTCCCCAATATGCCGCAATAAAAAACCAACGCTGTTTACCGAGGGAGGAAGACGTCTTTTTAAATCTTGTTCACTAAGGTCTATAAGCTGTTTGGTTAGTCTGGTCCTGGCCTCTTCCCAAAGTTCCAGTAATACCTGTGTTTTGGTCTTCATATTTCTTTAAATCTTTCTGCAGTTTGGAAAAAAAACGTAGGCTTTGGGAAGCCGCTTTCCACAATCAATATTACAATTCATATCTCTTAAACATCCTTTGATCTGTTATGGGTTGCCAACTGCTTTCTAAAACATTAGGTTAGAGGAGAGCATACTTTTCAGATCCTTGGGAAGTCCGTCTCGAATATCGCTCATTTCCCCTTCGGAAATATACTTTCTAAGATAGATAAAAGTAGTGTTTACATACCGCTCTGCCACCTCATCGCTATATTCAAAGTCATTGACCTCCGCAGGCCAGTCATGTGCGCGTACTAGGTCTAAAAATTGTGCCATACGTTTTATTTTTGGCTTCTCCTTTTTAATACTCCAGCCATTAACATAAACCCCTTTTATGAACATGGGAAGCTGGGCAATAAACTGTAAGGACTCCTCCGTTGGAATAATATCCCTTAAGGCATGCATTGTAGCGGTAAAAATCCTACCTGCTTTATCCGGGTCATTAACCATATCCATTTCCTTGGCATAGTCCTTTAAAAAGGTATTGCCTTCGGTTGCGTACTGATTAAAATTTAGTGCCATGATTTCTAAGTGTTAGATTGTCAAAGGTTGGGAATCATGACAGAAAACCAAATGATATATGTCATTTTAGGTAAAGATTGATCGCTCTATTTTTGATCCATAACATAAATCATAAGAACATGACAGTAAACATTCAATACCTGCAAATGCCAATAAGTGAATCGCTCAATGAAATAGTCACCAACAACTTGGACAAATTGGCTCATAAATATCCTTTTTTAATCAGGGCCGACGTCTCTTTTAAATTGGGCAATAGTTCCGATCCAAACCATAAGGTTTGCGAAATTCAACTTAGTGCGCCCGGACCTAGGGTTTTTGCAAAATCGAACGAGGACAATTTTGAGAAAGCGGCTGCGGAAACCGTGAGGGATCTGGAAAAACAACTTAAAAAACGGAAGGAAAAAATGGGGAACAAAAGACCTGCCTAATCCAAAGTTATAATAGAATAAAGCTTTCGTCCTAAAACGGAACAATACCAATATCCTAAAAAATTCCGTCGATGAAAAAGGGGTATTGGTATATTGAATTGCCAATCTAATATATTTCATTTCATACTGTTTGCCTTTGAGTGGATATTTGTTTCCAAATTTCATTAGAAAGCAAAAAGTCCATGAAAAAGTTTATTATTTTGGCAAGCATTTTTTTAGTCCATTTTGTTCAGGGTCAGCAATCCATTGATTTGGACCAAAAGACCTGGACCCTGGAAGAGTGCATTGCCTATGCCATAGAGAACAACATAAGTGTAAAACAGGCCCAACTGTCCAAGAACAGGACCGAGGCCAATTACTTGGCTACAAAATCCCTGAGGTTGCCCAATTTAACCGGCTCCGCTTCCCAAAACTTCACCAACGGGAATTCCATTGACCCCATTACGAGCGATTTTGTTTCACAGCAGATCAATTCCACTAGTCTGGGATTAAACTCCCAGCTGACTCTTTTTCAAGGTAACCAGATCAACAATCAGATAAAACAGGGAAAGCTCCTTTTAGATCAATATGCACTTTATGAGCAAGAGGCCAAGAACAATATAAGTTTGAGTATTACCGAAAATTATATTCAGTTACTATACGCCAAAGAGAACATTCTAATTGCCGAAAGCAATCTTGAGGTTTCACAAAAGGAGGAAGAGCGTGCCAAGGCCAGGTTGGATGCCGGTGCTATCGCTATAAAAGAGTATACGGACGCGCAAGCACAAACCGCTACAAAGCAATATGTACTCATAAATGCCAAAAACGATTATGCGCTTCAGCTTTTGTCATTGAAACAACAATTGGAATTGCCCCCCAATACCAATTTTGAGATCGCGGATCCAGATGCCATTATCCTTAACCTTGTCCCGGATTTAAATGAACTGTATTCAGTAGCTTTGGAAAACCTCCCCGAAATAAATGCCAGCAAGCTAAATGTTTCCCTGTCCGAAAAGGACTTGGATATAGCCAAAGGTGGCTACCTCCCTACCCTTTCCCTAACAGGAAGTTTAGGTTCTGGTTATACTTCTACCCAGGATTTTAATTTTTCAGATCAGTTGGACCTAAACTTCAACCAAAGATTGGGACTATCCTTGAACGTACCCATATTTAATAGAAACAAAACGAAATCTGAGGTACAGGTCGCTAAAATAAATATTGACATGGCCAAATTGGAGCTGGCACAAGAAGAAAAAGACCTATACCAAAAAATAGAGACAGCCTGGCAGAATGCCGTTACCGCCCAAAGTGAAATGGAAGCTGCGGATATGGCCAGAAATGCAGCGAAGGAATCCTTTAGGTTGGCACAAAAACAATATGAACTGGGTGCCCTGAGCACTACGGACCTAATCGTAAGCCAGAACACCTATACCAATACGGAACAGAATTATATTCAGGCCAAATACCTGAGCTTATTGTACAACCAATTGCTTCAATTTTATCAAGGAAACGACATTAAACTTTAATCAAATGAAAAACAAAAAAAACATCATACTAGGTAGCCTTGCATTGGTAATACTTGCTTTTGCCGCATATAGTTTTATAAAAGATGATACTAGTGCAACAATAGAGGCCAAAACCATTCTGGCCAAGAAAGGGGAGGTTACCACCATGGTAACGGCAACAGGAACCATAGAACCTATTACACAGGTTGAAGTGGGCACACAGGTCTCAGGGGTGGTAGAAAAGATATATGTAGATTATAACAGTGTAGTCACTGAAGGACAGCTTATTGCAGAATTGGACAAGACCAATTTACGGGCCACCTTAAGTCAGGCCCAGGCAGCTTATGATAATGCGCTAAGCCAAAGAAACTATATGAAGGTCATTTACGACCGACAAAAAACACTATATGAAAATCAAGTGATCAGTAAATCCGATTACGATGATGCCCTTTATAATTATGAAACGGCGAGGGGTACGGTAACCCAACGATTATCCGATCTGGAGCGGGCAAGGACCAATTTAAGTTACGCCAATATCTATTCGCCCATTAACGGGGTGGTCTTATCCAGGGCCATAGACGAAGGCCAAACGGTAGCCGCAAGTTTTAGCACTCCAACCTTGTTTACCATTGCCCAGGATTTAAAAGAGATGCAGGTAGAAGCAGATGTTGATGAAGCCGATATTGGCGGGGTGAAGGATGGACAAAGGGTAACCTTTACCGTAGATGCCTACTTAGGGGAGACCTTTGAAGGTACGGTAACCCAAATACGCCTAGACCCAACGGTAACATCAAATGTAGTTACCTATACGGTAGTCATTAAGGCAGACAACCCAGACCTAAAACTTAAGCCTGGACTAACGGCTACAATTTCTATATATACCTTGGAATTGAAGGATGTGCTGACCGCTGAGGCCAAGGCCATTAATTTTAAACCCTCCCACCCTGTGATGATGGCCTATAACGAACAACAAAACCTATCCATTGAGCCTCCAAAAGATAGGCCAAGGCCCGAGGACGACCAAGGTACCACCGTTTGGGTAATTGAGGCAGACGGGGGTATTTCGCCAAAAAAGGTCACATTGGGTGCCAGTGATGGGGTAAACGTTCAGATCCTGGATGGCATTGAGGAAGGTGATAAATTGGTTTATAGTCTAAAATCGCAAAGCACGCAAGATATACAAGGAGCAGAAGGAGCAGGAGAAAGTCCATTTATGCCAAAACGACCGGGAAAAAAATAAATCTAAGCAGCTATGAACAAGGAAATCATTAAAATAAAGGATCTAAAGCGGCAGTTTACTATGGGCAATGAAATTGTCCAGGCCTTAAAAGGCGTGTCGTTCACCATTGAAGAGGGCGAATTTGTAACTATAATGGGATCTAGCGGATCTGGAAAAAGTACCTTGCTCAACATCTTGGGATGTCTGGACCAACCTACGTCCGGAACCTATCAAATAGATGGCCTAAAAGTAAAGGATCTAGCCAAGAATGAGCTGGCCACCATTCGCAATGAGAAAATTGGATTTATTTTTCAATCCTATAATCTACTTGCCAGGACATCTGCCATAGAAAATGTAGAATTGCCTCTTTTATACAACAGTAAGGTGTCTACAGAGGAACGCAGGGAACGTGCTGTTAAGGCATTGGAAATGGTTGGTTTGGCAGATAGACTGCATCATACCCCTTCCCAACTCTCCGGGGGACAGCAACAGCGGGTAGCCATTGCACGTTCATTGGTAAACAATCCGGTGATGATCCTAGCGGATGAAGCTACGGGAAATTTGGACACCCGTACCTCCTATGAAATTATGTCATTGTTCCAAGAATTGAACGAAAAGGGCATTACCATCACCTTTGTAACGCACGAACCGGATATTGCCACTTTTAGCAGCCGGACCATTGTTCTACAGGACGGGAATATCATCAAGGACTATCCCAATACCAAGGTACAGTCAGCAGCTAGGGAATTAGCACAACTACCCACTGAAAATCATTAATTATGAGACTACTAAATTTATTAAAAATTGCCTTTAAGGCTATTGTTCTCAATAAAATGAGAACCTTGCTCACTATGTTGGGCATCATCATAGGTGTGGCCTCTGTCATTGCCATGCTGGCCATTGGGGAAGGCTCCAAGGCAAGTATTCGCAGTACCATTTCCAGTATGGGATCCAATATGATTACCGTTAGACCCGGTTCCGATGTCCGGGGAGGGGTGAGACAAGATCGCAGCGCCACGGAAACTTTAACACTTAGCGATTACAAGGCTATTGAGCAGCAAGCTTCCCTACTCTCCTATATTACACCTTTGGTCAATGGAGGGGGACAAGTAATAAGCGGTTCCAATAACTGGCCTTCCACAATTTATGGGGTGAATCCCGACTATTTGAACATAAAAGTGGTAGACCTGCAAAGCGGAAGTATGTTTACCGATGCCGAGGTACGATCGGCCTCCAAGGTAGTCTTGTTGGGACAAACCGTTGTGGACAATATTTTTCCCGATGGGGCAGACCCTGTAGGAAAGATGATCCGCTTTAATAGTATACCCTTCAAGGTAATTGGGGTATTGGAAGAGAAAGGGGAAAACACCTTTGGCCAAGATCAGGATGATGTGGTTATTGCCCCCTATACCACGGTTCAAAAACGTATTTTGGCCATAGACCATATCAATCAGATCTTGGCTTCGGCAATTAGCGAGGATGAGGCCCCGAATGCCGTTACCGAAGTCAGTGACATTTTACGCTCACAGCACAAACTCACCAATGGCAAGGAAGATGATTTTCATGTGCGGTCCATGGAAGAGTTGATCTCTACCTTTAGCTCTACCAGTGAAATGCTCACCATTCTTTTGGTGGCGGTTGCCGGTATTTCCCTATTGATAGGGGGTATTGGTATTATGAATATTATGTATGTATCCGTTAAGGAACGTACCAAAGAAATTGGTCTTCGTATGGCCGTTGGGG
>JBFHGV010000232.1:0-5843 GCA_041582955.1 Arenibacter sp. | reverse complement strand
GATGGATTTCCTCCATGCTAACGTTGTATTGCTTTAATGGGGCCATCATTTTTGCCAAATAGGAATTGAGTTCAAAAAATAGGTTCACCCCCAAGCTGAAATTGGAAGCATAGATGAAAGCCCCATTTTTTTCTTTACAGAGATCCACGGCATTTTGGTAGTCCTGCAACCATCCTGTGGTACCGGAGATTACTGGGATATTGTGCTCCAAGCAATTTTTTATATTGCCATAGGCCGCATTGGGCATACTAAAATCAATGGCAACGTCAATTTCGGAATAATTAATTTCCGTAGTATCTACATCTACTTTGGCAACAATGGTATGGTTTCTTTTTAGGGCGATCTGTTCAATCATTTTTCCCATTTTACCATATCCGAACAAGGCAATATTCATAAATTAAAACTTAACTGTTAATGCCATTCCATAAATAGGCTTGGCGGTTATTGGGTCCAAATCCAAAAAGGGCTTGAAATCCATACTTAGGTCGTCGTCAACGTTAAATTGCTTTAGGTGGGCATCAACGTTGGCATCAACAATATTTAGGGCATACATGCCTATGGTAATCAACAACCACAGGTCGCGATCCTCTTGATATCTTTCTTGAGCATCTTCCAGGGCCTCGTCCGAAAAGTCGGGGTCGGAGCCTGGTGCGTTAGGGGCTCCTAGGTCATAGAATTCATCATCTGTAAATCCGGCCTGTCTGCGTTTAAATGCCGTTCTAAACCTATCATAGAGATCGTCATTGTATATGTAGGCGTATATTCCGGTTCCCATTACGGCGTATACAATAGGTGCTTTCCAATAGCGCTTATTGTATATTTGTCCTAGACCTGGAAATACTGCCGAATAAAAAGCGGCTTTGCTGGGAGCCAATGGATTAATGGCCTTTTTCTTTACTTTAATTGTATCCACTACGGAAACGCCCTCTTTTTTTAAGGCGGTTTGCACGGAGTCTGAAGCCTGGGTGTTATTTTCTTCTTCTTGGGCTAGTCCTACGGATATGACAAGAAAACATATGGCCAGTGATACAAAAGATTTATTCACCCGTAATCAATTTTTTTAATCGATCAAATTCTTCTTTGGAGTGAAAGGGGATAGTAATTTTTCCTTTACCTTTTTCAGAAGCCTTTATGTCTACTTTAGCCGATAAATATTCGGTAAAGGTTCCTAGGTTCTTGATTACAAAATCTGGGTTTGAGTTCGATTTTTTTTGATTTTTGTCGGATGCGGAATCGGTTTGGGCCGTATCGGTAGTGCCTTCCTGATATTCCTTGACGGCTTTTTCCGTATCCCTCACAGAAAGGTTTTCGCCAACGATTTTCTCATATAGGGCAATCTGGTCCTGTTTTTTATCTATATTTACCAAGGCCCTACCGTGGCCCATGCTTACAAAACCGTCCCTGATCCCTGTTTGTATAATGGGGTCTAAACGCAGTAAGCGCAAGTAATTGGTAATGGTTGATCGTTTTTTGCCTACCCTTTCGCTCATCTTCTCCTGGGTCAGTTGAATTTCATCGATCAATCGTTGGTAGGATAGGGCAATTTCTATAGGATCTAGATCCTGTCGTTGAATATTTTCAACCAAGGCCATCTCCAAGGATTCTTGGTCATTGGCAATACGGATATACGCCGGTATGGTGGCCAGGCCTACCAATTTTGAGGCCCTGAACCTACGCTCCCCAGAAACCAACTGATATTTATTGAAATCCAGTTTCCTTACGGTAATAGGTTGAATAACGCCTAATTCACGAATAGAGGAGGCAAGCTCCTGTAAGGCGTCGTCATTAAAATTTGAGCGGGGCTGAAAGGGGTTCACATCAATGGAGTCCAATTCCAATTCCACAATATTGCCCACTACTTTATCGGCATTCTTGTCCGTGGCCGATTGTATGTCGTTGTTGGGATCTTTTAATAGGGCCGATAAGCCGCGGCCCAACGCTTGTTTTTTTACTGCTTTCGCCATTATACTGTCTCCTTGTTTTTCACAACTACTTCATTGGCCAAATTTAAATAATTGGCAGCTCCTTTACTACTGGCATCGTATTTAATAATGCTTTCTCCGTAACTTGGGGCTTCACTAAGCCTAACATTTCTTTGAATAATGGTATCGAACACCATTTCGGAGAAGTGCTTTTTCACCTCTTCCACTACTTGGTTGGATAACCTTAACCTGGAATCGTACATCGTAAGCACCATACCTTCGATGTCAAGGGCTGGATTGTGGATTTTTTGAACACTTTTAATGGTGTTCAATAATTTGCCCAATCCTTCCAAGGCAAAATATTCACATTGTATGGGGATCATTACGGAATCTGAGGCAGTAAGCGCATTCAATGTTAGCAATCCAAGTGAAGGGGCACAATCTATTAGGATATAGTCGTATTTGTCCTTCAGCTGTTGCATGGCATTTTTCATCATATATTCCCTATCGTCCTTATCCACCAATTCAATCTCAATGGCCACAAGGTCTATATGTGCAGGAATTAGATCCACATTGGGGGAGGTGGTCTTAATAATTAGGTCTTCGGCCGGGGTGGTATGCTCCAGAAGTTGATAGGTTCCCAATTCAATACTTTCCACGTCCAAACCCAATCCTGAAGTTGCATTGGCTTGGGGGTCGGCATCGATTAGCAACACTTTTTTTTCCAAAACACCTAAAGAGGCGGCCAAGTTTACCGAAGTAGTCGTTTTTCCAACGCCTCCTTTTTGATTAGCAATAGCAATTATTTTGCCCATTATCATAGTAAGTTAGGGGGTAAAAATACGATTATTTACGTTGTTATAAAATGTATTTTGTTAACACAGCTTAAATAACTCCTCTCTTTTCGTTAAAGTGCGTTAAAGTTAAAGTGATTTTGCGAGTGACCTATTAAAAATAAGCAGTTTTTTAAAGCTTAGGGGAATATGTGTATTTGACCCTGTAGAATGGGTTCAATCCTTTAAGATATCCAAAATATGAATGGCCGTTTCACTTATTTTGGTACCTGGACCAAAAATGGCCACAGCACCTTCCTGGTATAAATACCTGTAATCCTGCCTCGGAATTACTCCGCCCACAATGACCATTATGTCTTCCCGTCCATAGACTTTTAGGGCTTTTACAACCTGTGGCACCAAGGTTTTGTGTCCGCCTGCCAAGGAGGAAATCCCCAAAATATGAACATCGTTTTCCACGGCCTGCTTGGCCGCCTCTTCCGGGGTTTGGAACAGTGGTCCTATATCTACATCAAAGCCCAGGTCGGCATAAGCGGTAGCTACCACCTTAGAGCCCCTGTCGTGTCCGTCCTGTCCCATTTTGGCAATCAGGATGCGTGGTCTACGGCCTTCCTGCTCGGCAAAGGCATCGGCCATTTGTCTAGCTTTGCCAAAACTATCGTCTTCTTTTATTTCTTTTGAATACACGCCACTAATAGAATTTATGCTTGCCTGGTGTCTTCCAAAGGCATTTTCCAATGCGGTACTTATTTCCCCTAGGGTAGCCCTGGCCCTGGCAGCTTGGATAGCTAAAGCTAATAAATTTTCTTCATCCTTTGTTGTAGTGTGGGTATTAAAACCGGTTCTGGACTTAGCTACTTTTGTGAGTTTCTGAAGTATTTCCTGGACTTCCCCTTCATTTCTGTTCTTTTTTAACTGTTGCAGGCGCTCTAACTGTTGACGCCTTACCCCGGCATTGTCAACTTCCAATATTTCCAGACTGTCCTCTTCCTCTGTCAGCCGGTATTTATTGACGCCTATGACTGGCTCCCTGCCACTATCTATTCGGGCCTGTTTTTTTGCAGCAGACTCCTCAATTCTCAACTTTGGGATTCCGGCTTCAATTGCTTTCGTCATTCCCCCCAGGGCTTCAACTTCTTCTATTAGCGCCCAGGCTTTTTCCACTAGCTGGTTGGTTAATTTCTCCAGGTAATAACTGCCTGCCCATGGATCTACTGTTCTCGTTATTTCGGTCTCTTTTTGCAGAAATAATTGGGTGTTTCTGGCTATGCGGGCAGAAAAATCGGTTGGTAGGGCTATGGCTTCGTCCAGAGCATTGGTGTGCAGGCTTTGGGTGCCACCAAAAATAGCCGCAGCCGCCTCTATAGTGGTTCTGGTAATATTGTTAAAAGGGTCTTGTTCGGTAAGGCTCCAGCCGCTGGTTTGGCAATGTGTCCTAAGGGCAAGGGATTTTGTGTTTTTGGGATCGAATCGTTTTACCAATTTGGCCCATAACATTCGGGCGGCCCTCATTTTAGCTATTTCCATAAAATGATTCATCCCTATTCCCCAGAAAAAGGATAGCCTAGGGGCGAAGTGGTCAATATCCAATCCTGCTTTTAGTCCAGTTCGTATATATTCCAGCCCGTCGGCAAGGGTATAGGCCAGTTCCAAATCTGCCGTGGCCCCTGCTTCTAGCATATGATAGCCAGAGATACTAATGCTATTGAATTGGGGCATGAACTTACTGCTGAAAGCAAAAATATCGGCAACGATCTGCATGGACGGGGAAGGGGGGTAGATATAAGTGTTCCGAACCATAAACTCCTTTAAAATGTCGTTCTGTATGGTTCCGGAAAGCTCTTTTGCCGCTACACCCTGTTCTTCTGCCGCTACAATAAAAAACGCCATTATGGGGAGTACCGCTCCGTTCATGGTCATGGAAACCGACATTTTATCCAAGGGTATGCCATCGAACAAAATTTTCATATCCTCTACACTGTCTATGGCTACACCGGCCTTGCCTACATCGCCAACCACTCTGGGGTGATCACTGTCATAACCCCTATGGGTGGGAAGGTCAAAGGCCACGGAAAGCCCCTTTTGGCCAGCCCTTAGATTTCTTTTGTAAAAGGCGTTGCTTTCTTGGGCGGTAGAAAATCCGGCATACTGCCTTATGGTCCATGGTCTGCCTACATACATGGTAGCATAGGGTCCTCTAAGATATGGGGGAATTCCGGCGGCAAAATTAAGATGGTCCAAGTCTTCAGTGTCTTCCTTGGTATACACCTTTTTAAGCTTGATGCCTTCAGCAGTCTCAAAATGCACATTGGATTCTTGTCCTGTGGGTTTTTGGTCCCGCACAGGCTTGAGTGCAATGTGTTGAAGATTTTTCCTTGCCATTCTGTCCTTAGTTTTTAGATAACCCTTGACCCAACCCTATTTAATCAGGGAAACTTGTTTGTGGATCTCCTGTGTAAGCAACTATTCTGTTCTTAAACGTTCTTTTTCCCACTCCTCGGCCAATCTATTTTCAATGATGGGCTCTATGAGGGTTTTGCGGGTATTTGTTTTTACAAAGGGATAGCGCTCCAGGTTGTTTTTTATCTTGTCCATTCTGGTGGCGTACTTGTTGGTTCCCACCAAAATTTTCTCCTGTCCTTTAAAAAGTTGCTGTTCTTTGGCAGCGCTTTCTTTTATTTTTTTTTGAATGATGTGCTCTTTTAATTGTACCAAAAATCCTCCACCAGCTTCAATTTGTTTAAAGAGTTCCAAGGCCTTGGATGCCAATTGCCGAGTGATGGATTCAATATAGTAGGCTCCGTCCGCGGGGTTGTTCACTTTGTTAAAATAACTCTCTTCCTTTAATATTAGAAGTTGATTTCTAGCCAAACGCTTGCCATATTCATTGTCCTTCTTGTAAAGGTAGTCAAAGGGCATATTACAAAGACTATCGGCCCCGCCCAAAATGGCCGACATGCACTCCGTGGTAGTGCGCAATAGGTTGTTGTTGTGGTCGTAAAGCGTTTTGTTCCTAAGGCTTGGAACGGCTATAATATGGCATTGGTCCAAAGCTCCGTATTCACTGCTTAAGGTTTGGTACAATACTCTTAGGGCTCTTAGTTTGGCTATTTCAAAAAAATAATTG
>JBFHGV010000231.1:0-5844 GCA_041582955.1 Arenibacter sp. | reverse complement strand
TTTCATGTACAGAATATAGGGACCACCCATGAGAGCCGTCTTCATTTTACAGAGGAAGAAATGAGGAAGGGTACGGAAACCGATATGGCATCAGTGTTTGTGCAACCTAACCACCCTCAGACCAAATTATTTAGGTATTCCAATGCTAGGTACCATGACAAGATAAAACAAATGGATTCCGAATTGGGCGCCGTAGTGGCCGAGTTAAAAAAAGACGGTCTCTTGAGCAATACATTTATATTTTATTACGGAGATCACGGAGGGGTACTGCCGGGAAGCAAAGGCTATATCAACGAAATGGGGGTACATGTGCCCTTAGTGGTCCATGTTCCCAATGAATACCGGAACTTGGTTCCGGCAGAGCTGGGATCCAAAAATGATGCCTTTGTGAGTTTCGTGGATTTTGGCGTTACCGTATTGAACCTTGCTGGATTAAAAGCCCCTCAAGGGATGGATGGCAAGCCATTTTTAGGAAAGGGCGTATCGGCTAAGGACTTGGATAAACGCAAGGAAACCTTTAGCTATGCCGATCGTATGGACGAAAAATATGATATGGTACGCGCGGTGCGAAAAGGAAATTTTAAGTATATCAGAAATTATCAACCATTTAATTTTGACGGTTTGATGAATAATTACAGGTATAAACAATTAGGGTATCAACAATGGTATGATTTGTATGAAGCCAATAAATTAAACGCCGTGCAAGCTAGGTTTTTTGAACCCAAACAGCCAGAGGAATTGTATAATCTTGAAGTAGACCCTTATGAGACCAACAATTTGGCAAACCAAGAAGAATACAAAGATATCCTGAAAGAATTAAGGGCCAATTTGAACAACCGAGTATCCAAAATGCCCGATCTTTCATTCTTCCCGGAATTCTTTTTGATTCAAAACGCATTTGATAACCCAGTGGCCTTTGGACAAAGGCATAAGAAGGACATAAAGAGGTATATAAAAACTGCCAATCTGATGTTGTTGGGTTTTGAAAAGGCAAAATCAAAAATAGCCAAAAGCTTACAAAGTTCCGACCCATGGGAACGGTATTGGGCATTGATAAATTGCAGTGCCTTTGGTGTGGAGGCCCAAGAATTTGCAGCGCAGGCCGCGGAAATGGCAATCTATGATTCAGAACTGATCAATAAGGTTAGGGCAGCAGAGTTTTTGGGGTTGATAGGATTTCAAAATCCGGTTGAGGTTATGAACAAGGCCTTGTATAATTCAGAAGATGGCGCTGAGGCTTTGTTAATATTGAATTCCATAGTGTTGATGAAGGATTGCCAATTTGCCTACGATTTTAATATTGTTAAAGCGCAAGTAAACCAGAAAGTATTGGAAGAGCCGGAAGTGCAAAGAAGACTGGAATACTTAAGTCATAACAATCTGTAGATGGGGTTAATCAGGGGGAACTAACACAGGTTGTCATTTTTATTTTTTGTCTCGTATATATTGAATAAATAAAGCGTATAATGACGGGGAAAATACATAACACAAAACACAAATAGCAAAAGGAAGTCAACTACTTGTATTTGCCTAGTTTTTTCATTGATATTTTATTTGCGTTTTAAATATGGCGATGGTGTAGTTAGTTGATTATGTGTAGTATAGATTATAATTTAATATGAGTACGACTTAGGTATATTTTTTGTCAAAAATATACCGATATGGCTGTAAAACTTCCCTAGTGCAATTATAGCTTCCTAGGTGCAGTGAAAAAAGGGGTAAGAAATAAGGTTGTCCCTAAAGGTACATAAAGGGAAGGGGTAAAGTTTGAAGAACACAAAACCAGAATTTCAAAAATAAGGGAGGCATCAATAGGGGCTTGGCAGGAAATAATTATTTTCTGTATTAATTAAGACATTGGCTGCGTAGTGCTTAAAGCGAGCCTTTGGCTTCAGGATCAAATACGAGCATCATGATGACCTCATATTTCTTGCCCAATTTTTCCCTAAGAATTCCGAAGGCTTTGGTGATTTGCCCTTCTACTGTCTTTTTGGAAATGTTGAGGTATTCCGATATTTCAATATTGGTTAGACCTTCTTTTTTGCTCATTAAGAATATCTGCTTGCATTTAGGGGGTAATTCCTGAATGGCATCAAAAAGTATGTTTATTATTTTTTGCTCCTGAAATTCATCTTTTTCCTCAACGGCCAATTCCAAAGCTGCAATATACTTTTTCTCCAAAGCCATTACTGCCTTGACTTTTCGGTACTGGTCTATAAATTTATTATGAACAGATTTGTTCAAATAGTTTTCCAGGGAAAAGTCATGTTTTAGTTTGTTTCGTTTTTCCCAGACCTGTACAAAGACATTTTGCACTATATCTTCTGCCAATAGATCATCCCGGATAAGGCTATTGGCGTATATGCATAGACGGTTATGATAGTGTTCAACTAAATAAACATAAGCATCTTCCCTGCCCTTTTTTAACCCTTCTATAAGGGTAGATTGGTTTTTAAAAATCCTCTTCATGTGTTGGTCCCGCGGTTATTTGATTGTATGTAATGGCAAATATGAAAAAAAAATGTGAAAATTATAAGGGTTTCGTAATATGGCTTCGTATAAATGTGAATTGCATAACGAATGAAAGCAAAAAAGGTCCATAAGCTAATTGTAAAATACATTACGGCATCAATCTCTGCAGAGGAGTTGGATGAATTGGAGATAAAGTTAGAAAAGCCCGCCAATGATCAACTGTTTAATGATTACGTGGATTTAAATTATAGATTGGACAGCAAAATGAAATATTACGATACAGAAAAGTCAAAGCAGCTTTTATTGGATAGGATCAAGAAAGATAAGGGGAGGAATGTAAGGTTCAACTTGCAGAGGTTTATGAGGTATGCTGCAATCGTGATTTTATCCATGACATTGGGATATCTTGTAAATGAGGAGTTATCTAAACAGGCTAATGGGGTGCAGTTGACATCCAAAGAGAATTTCGTCACCTTGGAATTGGAAGATGGTAATATTAAAGTTATATCTGAAGACGGCTCATCTCAGGTGATGGATTCGGAGGGCAACGTAATAGGGTCACAAATAGGGGGTCAATTGCAGTATGCCAAGAGTACCCATACATCTTCAGAAAAAGAGGAGTACAATACCCTGCACGTGCCTTATGGAAAACATTTTGAACTTAAACTATCCGATGGTACCATAGCCTATTTAAATTCTGGCTCATCTTTAAAATACCCGGTAAAATTTATAGAGGGGAAAGAACGAAGGGTTTACTTAACCGGCGAAGCCTTTTTGGAGGTAGCCAAGGATACGAAGAATCCGTTTATTGTAAATGCCACCGATTTGAGTATAAAGGTTTTTGGAACAAAGTTCAATGTTTCGGCCTATCCTGAAGATGAAATAAAAGAAGTAGTATTGGTAGAAGGTTCCGTGGGTATGTATCCGGGAACTGAATTGTTGGATGCCAAGGATGGAACGGTGCTTAGTCCGGGAACAAAGGGAAGTTATGATAATGCCCAGGGCAATATTACCACTCAGCCTGTGGTGACCAGTATTTATACCTCATGGGTAAAGGGGGTGTTGGTCTTTAGAAATACGACCTTCGAAAACATTTTAAAAAAGTTGGAGCGTCACTACGACGTAGAAATCATAAATAGAAATTCAAAATTAACATCAGCAACCTTTAATGCCAGTTTTGGAGAGATGCCCATCTATAAAATATTGGATTAC
This sequence comes from Arenibacter sp., assembly GCA_041582955.1. Taxonomy (GTDB): domain Bacteria; phylum Bacteroidota; class Bacteroidia; order Flavobacteriales; family Flavobacteriaceae; genus Arenibacter. The sequence continues at coordinate 2,160 of JBFHGV010000231.1, read as the reverse complement.
TTTAAGGGGGAGTACGGTATTGATTATAAGATAATTAATGACAACCAAATAATTGTTAACTAAATCAAAATAGAGACTGCCAATGGAAAATTAAAAAACAACCGCAATGTCACTATAAACGGCAATAAAAAATCGGAAAATGCGTCACCATTTTCCGATAGCTAATAGTGATTAAACCTATGTATAACCACAATCAAACATTATAAAAGTATGAAAAAAATTCTTGACCTAAAGAGAGGGTCGTACCCATTGCTTAAACTCAGTTTAAAGATGAAAATCAGTATGTTCTTTATGTTTTTGGTACTGTTTACTATGCAGGCCAAATCGTCTTATGCACAGCGTACCAAGATAACATTGGACCTTGATAATGTAACGGTGGAAAGGCTTATCGATGAAATTGAAAGTAAGACCGATTTCCATTTCGTTTATCAAATAAAAGAGGTGGACTTAGATCGTCGTGTAAGTATAAAGGCCAATAAGGAATTGGTTACCAGTATACTGGAAAGGATATTTGGCAATACAAGGACCACCCATAATGTGGTAGATAAACAAATATTTCTAAAAGGGCGCAAGGAAGTTGGACCAACTAAGGATTCAACAGTTCCAATAAAAGAAATAGAACCCCAAATGATGGTTGCCGGTACGGTTACGGATAATAATGGCACTCCTTTGCCCGGAGCCAATGTGGTGGAAAAAGGAACTACCAATGGTGTTACGGCCGATTTTGATGGGAATTTTTCCATTGAAGTTGGAAATGAGGATGCTGTTTTGGAAGTGTCTTACATAGGATACGCTACCAAGGAAGTTTCTGTAAGCGGACAAACCACTGTGAATATTACCCTAGAAGAAAGTGCTGCCGGATTGGATGAGGTAGTGGTTGTTGGGTACGGTGTTCAGAAAAAGTCTGATATTACAGGGGCCGTTTCCAATATTTCGGAGGAGAAATTACAAAGCAGACCTACAGCAAATTTTTCAGATGCGCTGCAAGGGCGTAGTAGCGGAGTACAAATTAGGCAGTCTGGTGGCGATTTGGAAGGTAAGTTTCAAATAGCTATCCGTGGTGTTGGATCTGTGACAGGTAGTAATGACCCACTAATAGTTGTAGACGGTGTGCCATTGATTAGTGCAAGTTTTTCTACCATAAACCCTAAAGATATATCGTCTATAGATATTTTGAAAGATGCCTCGGCCACTGCAATCTATGGATCAAGGGCGGCTAATGGTGTAGTGATTATTACTACAAAAAAAGGTACTGTAGGCAAGCCCCAGTTAAGTTATAGTACAGACTTTAGTATAGAACATATTTCTGAACGTTATGACGTTATGTCAACAGAGCAACAAAGACTGCTTTTTGTTGAAGCTTTTAAGAATTCAAACAGAAGTACTGCAGTTTATGATGATCCTAGCAACCCTATATGGCAAGTTGATAACGATTGGCAAGAACTGGGTACGCGCACTGGTATACGTCAAATACATAATTTTAACTATTCGGGAGGAACCGAGAACACCCAATATTCAGCTTCGGCCTCGTATCAGGACCGTAAAGGTATATTATTGAACACAGACATTAAAACCTATTCTTTACGGACAAATTTAAGCACTCAAGTTAACGATTGGCTTAAATTAAGCACCAATATAACAGGAAGTTATCAACCACAAAACTATTCACAAGGAGATAACTGGGGTGCCACGGGTTATAGAGGTTTTGTATACCATCATAGTTACACTCCGGCCTATGACGAGAATGGTGAGCTTGCCAATATAGAAACTTCATCTGCTCCATATTTTTCTTCGTAAAAATCAACAACGCCCAGAAAATAATTATAACCATAAATATCAACCCGAGTGATTCGAATAAATTATTTAATTTATGCAATGATAAAAATGAACTGGGATCACTTTCATACAACCCAATATTTAATTGGCTGATTTCATATTTTAATTTTATCGTCATTCGAACAAAGGAATATATATAAAACAAGACAGCTCCAATTCCCGCCAATAAAAAACGTTTTTTCCACGCCAGCGGCGTCGCCAAAAAAATAGCGATTAAAAAAGCCAACGCCATGTTGAGGTGATAGCTGGGAGCGATGCCATATTCATATTCAGGCACGCTGATGTTTCTGCCCCCTCCGGCCTTTTTTGCTTCTTTAATCAACT
>JBFHGV010000230.1:0-5854 GCA_041582955.1 Arenibacter sp. | reverse complement strand
TTCAGTTCTTCGTTCTCTTCCATAAAGAAAGATTCGTGTTAGTTTGGCCTGCTTGCAATCAAGCTGATTTATATTTGGTTTTCTTCAATTAGGTCAACCTCTACTTTAAGGTTGTTTATAATGAACTCTTGCCTATTGGGGGTGTTTTTGCCCATATAAAATTCGAGCAAGTTTTCTATGGACATTGCTTTGTCCAGCATTACCGGCTCCAATCTAATATCTTCACCAATAAAATGTTTAAACTCATCCGGGGAAATTTCTCCTAGCCCTTTAAATCGGGTTATTTCTGGTTTTCCACTTAATTTACCTATGGCCTGTGCCTTTTCTTCCGGACTGTAGCAATAAATGGTCTCCTTCTTGTTTCGGACCCGGAACAGAGGGGTCTGTAGAATGTAGAGGTGGTTTTCCTTTATTAGCTCTGGGAAGAATTGCAGGAAAAACGTAATCAGTAGCAACCGTATGTGCATACCGTCCACATCGGCATCGGTTGCGATAACGATTTTGTTGTACCTTAGGTCTTCCATAGAGTCCTCTATGTTCAAAGCTGCCTGTAATAGGTTGAATTCCTCGTTTTCATAAACAATTTTTTTGGACATCCCGTAGGAGTTCAGGGGTTTCCCTCTTAAGCTGAAAACGGCCTGGGTGTTTACGTCCCTGGATTTGGTTATGGATCCGGATGCCGAATCGCCCTCTGTGATGAACAGGGTGCTTTCTAAGCATCTAGCATTCTTGGAATCTGCCAAATGCACCCTGCAGTCCCTTAGTTTTTTATTGTGAAGACTGGCTTTTTTTGCCCTGTCCTTGGCTAATTTTCTAATTCCCGAGAGTTCTTTGCGCTCCCGTTCTGCCTGCATTATTTTTCGCTGTAGCTTTTCTGCCGTTTCAGGGTTTTTATGTAGGTAATTGTCCAAGTGCTTGCCTACAAAATCATTTACGTAGGTCCGTACGGTAGGCAAATCGCCACCCATATCCGTGGACCCCAATTTGGTTTTGGTCTGACTTTCAAAAACGGGCTCCATGACCTTAATGGCGATTGCGGATATAATGGATTTTCTAATATCCGAGGGGTCGTAATTCTTGCCATAGAAATCACGTACGGTCCTTACAATGGCCTCTCTAAAGGCAGATTGGTGCGTACCGCCTTGTGTAGTGTTCTGTCCGTTTACAAAGGAATGGTATTCCTCGCTGTATTGGGTCTTGCTATGGGTAAGGGCAATTTCAATGTCGTCTCCCTTTAGGTGGATTATGGGGTAAGCCATATCCTCCATGCTATTATTGTCTTCCAGCAGGTCTTTAAGGCCATTGGCAGAGTGGAATTTCTCCCCGTTATAGACAATGGTCAGACCTGGATTCAGGTAAACGTAGTTTTTGAGCATGCGTTCTACATACTCATTCCTGTATTTGTAGTTTTTAAATATGATTTCATCAGGGGTGAAGGATACTTTGGTCCCTTTTCTTTTAGAGGTGTCCTCCGGGCCAGTTTCGTTTACCAGATTACCTTGATGGAATTCTGCTATTTTTAGTTTGCTTTCACGGGAGGACTCCACTTTAAAATAACTGGAAAGGGCATTGACGGCTTTGGTACCAACACCATTAAGTCCAACAGACTTTTTAAACGCCCGCGAGTCATATTTGCCCCCGGTATTCATTTTGGAAACTACATCGACCACTTTTCCCAAGGGAATTCCCCGACCGTAATCCCTAACATTGACGGTGTTGTCTCGAATAACAATTTCAATGGTTTTTCCGGCACCCATAACAAACTCATCAATACAGTTGTCTATGACCTCTTTTAAGAGTATATAAATACCGTCATCTGCAGAAGAACCATCACCAAGTTTACCAATGTACATTCCCGGGCGCATTCTAATGTGCTCCTTCCAGTCTAATGAGCGTATGTTATCTTCTGTATATTGGGTGTTATCTGACATGGTTTAGGGCTTTTTTCAAAGTGTTGCTAATATAGGAAGTGTTATAAAAAGATGAAACCCTTAAGTGTTAAAGTAATTAACAAAGGGGGACAATGATTTGTTGATAGCAAAGGGTTTGTTGTTAGGGAAACCTAAAGGTTTCAACAATAATCAAGGACATCTGGGTAATTATTACCACATGCGTATTGGGAAAGATACCAAAAAAAGACCGATCACCAAAAAGTAGTACTTCTTTTCGTTGTTCCTGGAACAGGCGTCTTTATGCGCAACGCTATAGTTTTTACCCCTCTTTTTTTTAATTCAAGGCCCTAACAAGGAGATTACTTTTAAACTATAATTGTTACGGAACAGGGATTGAAACAATTTAGGTTATAACATAATGGAGGGTGTACGTTTAAGGAACAAGCCCATTTATAATTTCTTTTTTTACTTCATGGCCGCCTTGGAATTTTATAAGCTTGGCCTTTCCCTTGAACAGCAAATCGGTTTTGGATATTTCATGCTCTAATCGCTCAGGGGTAAGGAAATTATCCTGATCACCTACTACTATTTTAACTTGGGAGTTTTGGAAGGCCTTAAAGTTAAAATCATTAGGAGTAAGCTCTTCGGGGATGCCACCTGCATAAAGTATCAACTGATTGCAGGGTATTTTGTTTTTGGCCACCCACCTAGTGGCAATAGATACCCCTTGGGAGAAACCAAGGACTATGAGCTGACAATGCGCGGGAATGTCTTCTGCTTTATAGACCTTGTCTAGGTAGCTCAATACGTTATTTGTTTCCATTTCTCTCTTTTCCTTGGTGAGCCAACTTGCACCTACATGTTTAAACTGGCTGTCCAAATAGTATTTGGATGGGGCTTGAGGAGCAATTACATAGTGCTTTTCTTTGGGCAGTTCATTAAAATATTTTAAAAAATAGCTACTTAGGAATCCTATTCCGTGCAGAACTATCCAAACGTATTCGGTTTTTTCATTTAGAGAATTTAAGCATAGGTAAGTATTGGTACTGGTGTATGAAATTTGCTTTTCTTTGGAGTCCATAAGTACTGTTTAGATTTAGAGTAGGGCAATAGTTGTATTTTGAATGCTTAATTTTACAAAAAAATAATTGATGAACGAATACAAAGAAAAAATACTGAGAATTTGCAATGAAGCCAATAAAGGTACGCTAATGGAGACCTTGGGGATAGAATATGTGGATGTTGGTGAGAATTATTTGGTGGGAAAAATGCCTGTCACTCCACAGGTTCATCAGCCTGATGGTGTCTTGCATGGTGGTGCAACGGTAGCTTTGGCAGAAAGTGTAGGAAGCGCTGCCTCGTATATTTTTTTGGATTCAAAGAAGTTTTTTGTTCGTGGTTTGGAAATCTCTGCCAATCATGTGAAGAGTATTCGTGAGGGTGAGGTTTTTGCTAGGGCAGAAATAGTCCATAAGGGAAGAACTACCCAGCTATGGGATATTAAGGTGACCGATTCCGATGCTAATCTAGTATCCATTTGCAAACTAACTACCATATCCTTACCTAGAAAATAGTATGTCTGTAAGTATTTTGGACCGGGTAGACCGGCAGTTGTCCAATAATCTACCGGTAGTGGCTTATCGGAAACCCAATGAGAAGGAGGTTCGGGTGGTTTTGCAGAATAATTCAGAATTGCATTATGTGGAAGATTATTCGGAAAACGGGTTTGTTTTTGCCCCCTTTGACTCTAGGAGTCCGGCCGTCCTAATAAAATGCCATGAGATCTTTCAGGGGGATTTTGATTCTGGATCTACCAATGTGGCCGCTGCTGTTGCTGAAGATAGCGACAAGGATTTGGAAAGAGAGAATTACCTGGAAGCCATTAATAAGGGTATTAAGGCAATAACCGATGGAAAATTGGAAAAAGTGGTCCTTTCCCGTGTTTTGGAAGTGGAAGCTACTAAGAAGCCATTAGCTTTATTTAAGGAGCTGTTACATTTATACCCAACCGCCTTTTGTTATATTTGGTTTCATCCTAAAATTGGGTTATGGTTGGGTGCAACCCCTGAAATTTTCCTAGAAATGGAAAACCATCGTTTTAGGACCATGTCTTTGGCCGGAACCCCGCTGTATAAAGAAGGAAAAACCCCCACCTGGGGAATAAAGGAATTGGAGGAGCAGGAGATGGTAACCAATTTTATCCAAGAATCGTTATCGGATAAAGTGGCGTCTATGGAGGTTTCCGAGGCCAAATCTACCAAGGCCGGCAACCTCTGGCATATAAAATCTACCGTATCCGGGAATATGGGAAAATCCGGACTAAGTGAAATTATTAGGGCCTTGCACCCAACTCCTGCAGTTTGTGGAGTGCCCAAGGAAAGGGCAAAGGAGTTTATCTTAAATCATGAGCGCTATGACCGGCAATTTTATACCGGTTTTTTGGGGGAACTGAACTTTAAGGAAGAGGTTCAAAGATCCGCAACCAGAAGGAACCAGGAAAACAGGGCGTACAGGACTATAAAGAAAAAAACCTCCCTATATGTTAACCTAAGATGCATGCAATTGGTAGGTGGACAGGTTAAAATATACGTAGGAGGAGGAATCACCAGTAGGTCTGTACCAGAAAACGAGTGGCAGGAGACCAAGGCCAAGAGTAGGACTATGCTAAATATACTTTGTAGGTAAACTAATAAAGAATTGTTTTGGTTTTAGAATTGGCGTAGTTGTATTTTTGTTCCAATGAAATATTCCAGTATTCCCGCCGCACAGTCCGTTGTTGACCATTGCAAAGCCAGAGGTGTAAGCAACATAATAATATCTCCAGGTTCCAGAAATGCCCCGTTGACCATAGGGTTCACAGAAGATCCCTTTTTTAATTGCTACAGTATTGTAGATGAGCGTTGTGCGGCCTTTTTTGCCTTGGGCATGGCCCAGCAAACGGGGAAACCCACGGCGGTGTTGTGTACCTCGGGCAGTGCCCTGTTAAACTATTACCCCGCCATTTCAGAGGCGTTTTATAGTGATCTGCCCCTGATTGTTATTTCAGCGGATAGGCCAAGCTACAAGGTGGACATTGGAGACGGACAGACCATAAGACAGGAAAATGTATTTGAAAAGCATATTGGTTATTCTGCAAACCTGAAGCAAGATGTGATCCATGCAACAGATAGCATATTGCACTTTGATCCAGATCAGTTGGCGGGACGTAGTTTGGAGGAGATCCAGGGACTGGTGCAAGAATATAATGATGCCGAATTGGACAAGGCCCTAAATATGGCTTTTATAGATAATAGTCCCGTACATATTAATATTCCTTTTGAGGAGCCTCTTTATCAAACTGAGGATAAGCCAAGGGTGGCACCACAGATCCATTTTGTAGAAGAGAGGGATAAGGCTGGGCAACCGCCCTTGGATAAGTACAGGGATATATGGAAGCGAGCCAAACGGAAAATGGTTTTGGTGGGCGTTCTTCCACCTAATACAATAGAAAAGAAATATCTGGATATATTGGCCGCTGACCCTTCGGTCGTTGTATTTACAGAATGCACCTCCAACTTATCCAACACTGATTTTTTTCCTAATATAGACAGTATCCTGGCTCCCATTGAAAAAGCGGAGAATAGGGAGGAATTGTTTGGGTTGTTGCAGCCAGAGGTGGTCCTAACCTTTGGGGGACTCATAGTTTCAAAAAAGATCAAAGCTTATTTACGTGCGTACCCTCCTGCCGCGCATTGGCATGTTGATGTAAAGAAGGCGTATGATACCTTCTTTTGTCTCAGTAAGCATTTTAAGACCGCTCCCAATGATTTTTTAAGGGCTTTCTTGGACAGGACTACTGCTGTTGAGAGTAGCTACAGAGCTTTTTGGACCGCTAAAAGGGAGCATTATAGGATACGGAGAGGGCATTATTTAGGTGAGATACCTTTTACGGATCTGTGGGCATTCTATCACATCTTGAAGAG
>JBFHGV010000229.1:0-5859 GCA_041582955.1 Arenibacter sp. | reverse complement strand
AATTGCCCAGTTTATGACGTTGGTCGTTATTGGCGTTTTTCCAAATCTCTTTTGTACTATAATGAGTACCCCTATTTCTCCCGATTCCCCTACCGATGGCAGTAACTTGATCAATATCTATCCCAGGAGCGTCAGACATACCATTTTGTCCATCCGGAGTATTAATAAAACGCCACCATAGTGGAACCGCCTGCCTTTGGATACTAGTCCCTCCGGGATAATCACCATTGTCCTCATAACCCAACCTGTCTATAACAACCAGTATCCCCTCGGTATTTCCTGGAATACTTTTGTTTTCTACACGGTGCAGATCCCAAGTAACATCCTTTGCTGCGTTACCGGCATCAATTCCAAACCTGTCCGTTGTTAAGGTATGTGTACCACCCTCTATTATTTGTGTTGAAGAAGCTATTGCCTCATCAAAATCGCCCAAGGCAAGATTAACTTTCGTCAATAAATGCAACACTGCATCTTTATTTATATCCCCATTATTTGCCACGGCATTCACCATGGGCACTGCCCTATTAAGGTCTTCCTGCATTTTTCTAAGAATGGTCTCTCTTGCTGTAGTTACAAAATCAAGGCGTGCCGAGGTAATTTCTTCCAAAATTAAGGGAACATCCCCAAACTGCTGGGTCAACCTATAATACCTGTAGGCCCTATGAAAAAGGGCTCGTCCCAAAATATCATTTTTCTGCCCATCACTCTCAAATGTGGCATCGTCCAATCTTCCAATTACTGTATTGGCATATTTTATGCCCTTATAAAATTCTTCCCAAAACCATCCTATACGGTTAAAGTTGGCACTATTTAGATTGGCATCGGGCAAGATCAATAGATTCAAATCCTGGGCAGGACCTGATTTGTCAGTTGTCCCTTCCACAGAAACTTCAGAAAATATGTTCTCCGTAATCATGGGCGCACCGTCGCCATAAAATTCAGCCCTTAGATTCCTCATAGCTTGTGACAAAAGACTATTAAGTCCTTCTGGCGTATCCAAGGCATTACTCGGAGTAAAGAACGATTGCGGGTCTGCATCCAAGAATTCTTCCTCACAACCTGTGAAGGCAACGGCCACAATCAAGGTAAAGCTTAAAAAGGCTCTTCTATAGTTGTATATTATATTTCTCATCGTTATTATTTTTTTATTAAAGACTTAAATCAATTCCAAAGGTGAAAAACCTTGGTGTAGGCAAACTTGGATCAGTACTTCCATTGGAATTTCTTCCATCTATGTTGGTAGGCTCCGGATCGTAAAAATCCCAATGAGGGGCATAAACCGCAACATTTCTAGCGTTGGCATACAACCTAAGACTCTGCAAAGACAACTTTTCAAGAAAGGGTTTTGGCAATCTATAGGCAATGGTAATATTACTTAATCGAATAAATGAAGCATCCCTCCAAATAGCAAAATTGGAACTACCATCACTGGAAAACAATCTGGCATAATCATTTATAGGATTATCAGGTGTCCAATAAGGTGTTTGAATGGAATTGGTCCTGTCTATAAAACCGTTTCTGTTTTTTGCTTCGTTAAATACTCTTTTCTGACCCCAATTGGAATAAACCTCAAAGGAAAAATCAAAATTCTTTAGCATGGTAAACCTATTAGACATAGCCCAACTGAATCGTGGAGACCTATGTCCTTGGAAAACATTATCATCTACTGTAAAATCCCCACTGTTATCTACATCCCTAATTTTCCAATCACCAGGAAATACACCATATTCGGCAGCTTGGGCAGCTTCATTGGTCTGCCATATACCTATGGCTTCCTGACCCCAAATAACGTCGGTGGCCTGACCTATAAAACGCTGATTTGTAATATCATCCAATTCCCTTCCATTTTCATCAAGATCTCCATATAATTTTCTGATTTTATTTCTGTTCAAAGAGAAATTAAAACTGGTATTCCATTGGAAATTCTCCCTATTATAATTTTGGGTGGCCAAGGTAAATTCGAGACCTTTATTTTCTATTTCTCCCAAATTGGTAGTTACATTGTTGAAACCAATAATATTAGGCAACTCCCTAGTAACTATAAGATCATTGGTAATATTTTGGTAAGCCTCTATAGAACCTTCTACCACTCCGTTGGCTAAACTAAAGTCTAACCCTAAATTGGTAGCCTTGGTACGTTCCCACCTCAACTCTGTATTTTCTTGGGTTCCGTTATCAAAAGTTGGTACGGTAATTACGTTGCCGCCTGCATCCACATTTAAATATTTATTGGCTCCTAGTCTGGACAAGGCGGTAAAACGTCCTATATCCCTATTTCCATTTTCCCCGTAGGACAATCTTAGTTTGAGAAAATTTACGAAATCCGATTGAAAAAAGGATTCATTGGATATGGTCCAAGCCCCTGCAATGGAAGGAAAATATGCCCTTTTATTATTGGCCCCAAAAGCCGAGTAACCATCCCTACGCATGGTCAATGTTAATAGATATCTGGAATCATAATTATAATTAAGCCGAGTCATCACGGCATCACCAGTACTGGTCTCATCCTCACTATCCACAGTTTGCACGGTCCCCAATTCCAAGGCACTATAACCTAGGGCATCACTAGGTTCAAAGGTATTGGCCCTAGCTCGGGTAAAATAGCTTTGGTATTTTTCCCCATACACCAGAAACATCAAATTAAAGGAATGCTTATCAATCGTCTTGTCCCAACGTAAAATATTGTCTAACTGCCATTCATTGATCTTGGTCGCTTGTCTCTCTGCCGAACCTACCACATTTTGCGGACTGGCCGCCGACGCATGGTTGTAATATTCTTGGAATTCCAAACGATTGGTATACCCCACTTCATAGGAAAAACCCAATGGTAATTTTAATTTGGCGTATACCCTAGAGTTAAAGGTATGATCCAGATCTATACGGTCGTTAAATTTTTGTGCCAAAAAGGCATTAACGGCCCCTGCTCCATTATCGTCCTGAGGACTTAAGCGAATATTTCCCTCATCATCAAATTCGGAACCCCAAGGCGAAGATCTTTCAATCTGACCTCTGTCTGCCGCAATAAAACCTTCATTACGCTTAGCAAATTGAGTATTCATTCCAACGGTTAACCAATCCGTAATTTTAGCATCCAAATTTAATCGTGATCGCAAGGCCTCAAACTTTTCCCCATTAACAATACCCTCATTGGAGGTTCGACCAATGGACCAATAGTAATTTAGCCCTCCATTTCGCCCGGAGATACTTGTGTTTATATCGTTACGAAATCCGGTTTGCATTATCCTGTCATACCAATTGATACTATTCCCCGCCAAATAATTTTCAATTTCCACATCCTGAAACCCTATCCTGTTCAACCAAGCTCTTGTAGGGTCGCCTGCTGATCCGTCATAGGCCAGCCACTGATCCAAGGTCACCCCAGAAGGGAGATTGTTGGGGTTGTCATATCTTCCTGGATTGTCGATAGTGTTCTGTGGGTTGATACTTTTGAAAACCTCCGTTCTCCAGTCCACATATCCTTGAGCATCATATGGTCGCTCCTTATAAGCATCCGTGGCTATACCCACACTAGTGTTTATATTAATGGTTGGCTTATCGCTAGTACCTCTTTTAGTTGTCACCAAAATTACCCCACTTGCCCCTCTGGCACCATAAACGGCGGCAGAACTGGCGTCTTTCATAACATCCAGTTTATCGATATCCGAGGGAGCGATATCGGACAGATCGCCATTATAGATCATACCGTCTACCACTATTAAAGGACTAGATCCGGCACTAAGACTATTGTTGCCTCGTATCCGAATTTGACTTGTCCCCTTTGGCGAGGCTGAAAGTCCAATACTTAAACCAGCTACATTACCCCGCAATACATCTGTTACTGAATTAGTAGATTGATCTGAAAGTGCCGCAGCATCCACTTGGGAAATTGCACCGGTAAGATCTTTCTTTTTCACCGCACCGTAACCCACCAAAACAACCTCGTCCAAAGTGGAGGCCGTGGACTGCATGGTTACATTTATAACAGAATTACCATTCAATGGTACTCTTTGCTCTTCAAAGCCAATATAACTAATAGTCAATGTAGCATTGGAATTGGCAACTTCAAAACTAAAATTCCCATCAAAATCGGAAACCACCCCATTGGTAGTACCCTGCTCAATTATCGATGCCCCGGGAAGGGGAACACCAAATTCGTCTACTACGGTTCCGGAAACCGCAAATCCATCCTGCCCAATCGCAGGAACAGAACACAAAGTGCAAAATAGGGTAATAAGCAATAGAACCCTGCACCTAACTTTTTTAAATAAATTTCTCATACATAAATGTTTAAAGTTGGTTAGTTATTGATTTTAAATCGTGACCGAAAACCCTCAGTCATATTCACAATCCCGACAAATCTAAATAATTGCAATTTATTACGCAACCGATTGCGTTATTATGTTGGCAATTTTTAACTAAAAAAATTCTTTTTGTTGAATTTATATAGTAAAATTCATCTGATTTCACATTAATTACCGCATAAATAAAATTTCACATTGATAATAAAATTTTATTTGTATTATTGTTGCATAGTTTGTGCAACAATTTATAATATGGACAATAGAATAACCATTTACGATTTGGCAAAAACGCTGGGTGTTTCGGCCGGAACCGTAAGCAGGAGTCTAAACGACCATCCTTCCATAAGCCAAAAAACCAAGGACCGCGTAATCTCAAAGGCCAATGAACTGGGTTACAAAACCAATAAATTTGCAGTAAACCTCAGCACACAGAAGTCCAATACCATTGGAGTCATTGTCCCCAAACTCAATTCCATCTTTATGTCCACCGTATTGGCCGGGATAGAAAAAATAGCCAATGAAGCCGGTTATAATTTGATTATAAGTCAGTCTTTGGAGTCTATGGAAAAAGAAAAGTTAAATGCAAAAACGCTCTACGATAGCGGGGTTGATGCCCTTTTGGTATCCTTGGCCTACGACACCACCGACTTTGATCATTTTGCAAATTATATTAGAAACAAAATACCACTTATATTTATTGATAGGGTGCACAATTTGCCCAATTGTTCTACCATAATAATTGATAACAAATTGGCAGGATATGAAGCTACCGAGCATTTAATTAATCAAGGTTGCAAAAACCTTCTGTATATTAGTGGAGACTTAAGACGAAATGTTTATTCAGAGCGATTAAAAGGATTTCAGGAAGCGATGGCCAAGCATGATTTAATATTTGACAATTCCAATATACTAGAATCGGACTTAAGTCCTGGCAGCGTTAAACATGCCATAGCCCACATCAAAGACACCAGCATACCTTTTGATGGCCTGTTCGTGGCCAACGACACCTTTGCGGCACATTGTATAAAAGAATTGAAAAAAGTGAACATTAAAATACCACAAGACATAAAAGTAATCGGCTTTAATAACGACCCTATTTCTGAACTGGTTACCCCAACTTTAACTACCATTAATTACCCAGGGTATGAATTGGGAGTTTTAGCAGGACAAAGCGTTATAAGTCATTTAAACGGAGATATCAACTTGCAACCTACGAATGCCATCACCTTAAGGCACAGACTTATAATAAGAGAATCAACACTTAAATAAACAATTACAATGAACAAAGTAGCTTACACCCTAATTACCCTTCTTTTTGTTGGAACAATTTCTGCACAAGGTCTTAAAGAATTTCCAATTACGGAACAATGGCTTACCAAAATAGAATCTTTGGCTCCATCGGCACCGAGGGTGAAGGCCGAAATTAAGAAAATATTGGTTTTTTCCCAGCATACGGGATTTTACCATTGGACCATTCCCCATAATGATGAAATGCTAAAGATATTGGCCACGAAATCCGGGGCCTTTGAGGTTACCATTGCAAGGGACATTGACAGTT
>JBFHGV010000228.1:0-5862 GCA_041582955.1 Arenibacter sp. | reverse complement strand
TAGGGGTGTGGTTGCCATCTACTATGGTTCCGCTTAGTGTACCACTGTTTTGTGAAAACAGTGCTGTGACAAACAATAAATGAACACATAATAACAATTTTTTCATTCTATTTTAATTTAGACTTGTTATAAATAAGGTGCTAAAATAGAATGCAATTTTTTATCGACCAAAATTATTTAGATTTATTTTAAATAAGATTTTGTATAGTGCTTTTTTATGCAGGTAAGCTTGCCAACCTCAGGCTAATAGGATAACTGTATAGTGGCCAATACATCCTCTTGTTCTAACTAAAAATAGCAGGTCTTTGCAAAAAAAAAGGTAGCCTAGGACCAACAAGGATTTGTTGCTTTGATGGCAATTACAGAGTGTGTAAGGTATATTTTAAGAAAGATATCTGGGCTGTAGTGCATTTTGGGTTTTTTAATTGGTCTCTTAAGGAGAAAGGTCTTGTTGTAGCAGCATGGTACAACGGTCCATAGTAGAGTAACCAAGTAGGAGAAGCTATTTCTACAATCCGCCAACATTAAAGCTTATAAGGGGAATAGTAAGCCGGGAGGCCATTTTTTTTACCTTATCCCTTTGCAGGTATTTTTGTATAAAACTACTGTCTTTCCGTTCCAACATAGCCACAAGATCAGCATCTTCCTTTTCCAAATATCGGTATAATTCTTCCAAGATGTTATCCGAGAACATTAAATTGAATTCCATATCCTTATACTGTACCTTTTGTCCAAGTATTTCCTTAAACCATTCCATTTGTTGGTCTCCGGCATATTCCTTTTGAGTGGTTATATGCACTATTTTTATGTTAGACTGGAACTTGGTGGCTATTTTAACCAGTCTGTTAATGGCAAAGATATCTGCCTGCTCAAAATCTGTGGCATAAATCATGGTCCTCAGGTTTTCCAAGCGGATCGGGTGGGGGACGGACAGTATCATGGTAGGGGCCTTTTTGATCAAGCCTTGTGCTGTACTTCCAAGTAAGAACTCTTTCAATGGGCTAGCTCCTTTAGAGCCTACCACTATGAGGTCTGCTGCAATGTCCGTGGCTTTTTCCAAAATGCCATCAACAACAGAGCTGTTCTGCCCTACTTCAAAGTTTATATGCGTATTTTTCCACGTATCCCCCAACTGCTCTGTGCAAAACTCCTTTAGTTTCGACTGGTGTTCCAATAACAGTTTTTTAGTTTTTTTCATATGGCTAACAGAAACCGTGCTGGCTAGGGAAATGGGCATGTCCAAAACGTGCATTATGACCAATACGGCATCGAATTTTTTGGTTAGTAGGTGGGCCAGCTTTAGTGCCGATGCCGAATTTTGGGAATAGTCGGTTGCGTACAGAAGGGTCTTCATGTCTTGAAGTTTCAAATTCTGTTATGAAGCTAAGATTATTGTCTTAACTGTAAAATGACGAATGTCATGCTATAAGGAGATCTTTATGATTTAGGTCATTTTAATTCATTGATAGCTAACCTATATTTAATGAATAATTCCTAATTCCTTCAACATCATGGAAGTAACGGAAAACAATAGAGAATTTGAGTTTATGAAGAACGGTCCATGGACCGAACTTTATGCATTGATGGAACATTGGAAATCAGATTTGGAATTTTACCGGGACGACCTAAGGTTTTTACATCATTTAATAGATAAATACTTTGTGTGGATTGCCAAGTCGGAAAATTTGGAGACGGTTAGGGAGTTGAAGTCGGGATTGTTGCAGCTTAAAATGAGGGTCAGGGATTTATTGGAAAAGGTTTGCCGGCACAAAGCCAAGTTAGCGCAAATGGCAGAAGACCCCAATAAGATCGATGCGGCTATTATTCGCACAGAACACGAACACCTAGAAGAGGAAATGGTCCAGTTTGTACGTTTGTTCAGGGCCAATAGAAAAAAGGTTTTTGCTATTACCGAATTTATTATGGATAGTGAGGAACTTTCAAGCAAATTGGATACTTAAAAATAATAACATGAAAGATTTACAGCAGATATTAAACAATATTACAAGGTTGACCAATAATATTGAAACGAATTACCCGGAACTGTACCATTTTTTGGATGAAAACCCCATGACCTTACCGGCCACGGCACATCCGGATTTAAGTATAAAAGTATTTAGTCAGTATCTTGAAGATCTGAAATTACTTCTGAAACATCACCTAAAAAGTCATAAAAGTAAGTTGGAATGATTGGCTTAAAAAAGGGGCTGCTTTTTATCCTTTTCTTGCTGATACTTCTTTTGGTGCTGTCATTGTGGTATAGCATCACCTTTTCCATGGCTGTTGTGCAACCTTATGACGTGAATAAGCCTACCTTGGAAAAAAAGCTATTGATCGCTACCCAGGGAAGCGATTTTAAAAATGCGGTGACCTCTGGTGTAGTTGAACATTATAAGCAGGACTCGGTTTATATCAAGGTTATTGATGTTACTTCATTGGATACCTTAAATCCAAAACCATTTAATGCTATCTTGATTATTCATACCTGGGAATATTGGAGGCCTCCCAAATCGGTTTCCAACTTCAGGGATGAATACAAGGCGTACCGTGATAAAATAATCTACCTCGCTACTTCGGGCGACGGAAATTATAAAATAGATGGGGCAGATGCCCTTAGTGGGGAATCTATCCTAACCAATGCACCTCTATTTGTGAGCAGGATCAATCATAAGTTGGATCCTATGTTAGGTGTTAAAGACCTTCATATATCCAATTAAATAGCATGGGGATTGTAAAAAAGCACCAAAGGTTATGGCATTGGGCATTTATTCATGAATACTGAGTTAGTGCTTTATTTCTCCCAGTACATCCTTGGTTATATGACGACAGACAACTTAAAATAAAGGTGATTTTATTTAATTATTTAGGTGTAGGTTATGAGTAATTTAGTAGCAGTAATCATTACGATTCACGGTCTTATACATTTTATGGGTTTTGCCCATGCCTTTCAATATAGGGACATGTCCCAATTTACCAAAGAAATTTCAAGATCAATGGGTATGCTTTGGTTCTTGGCAGCCCTACTTTTTATATTGTCCGCCTTAGGTCTATCTTTAAAAAGGGATTGGTGGGCAATTCTCGGTATTTTAGTAGTATTCCTTTCCCAATACTTAATTTTGTCCGTTTGGACGGATGCAAAATACGGTACCATCGCCAATGTCATTATTTTGTGTGCAGCAATCGTTGGCCTGGGCAACCTCCAATTTGAAAAAAGTTATAAAGCTGACGTAATTTCTAGCATGACCGCCACAACAGCGGTTAATGAAGTGTTGACAGAAACGGACATGGAGACGTTGCCAATTTGCGTACAAAAGTATTTGAAGTATGTAGGTGTTGTGGGAAAGCCCAAAATATATAATATGAAAATTGTTTTCGAAGGTGAAATGCGGGAAAGGGGAAAGGATTGGTTCCACTTTACTTCGGTACAATACAATTTTTTTGGTTCGCCCACCCGATTGTTCTTCATGAAGGCCAAGGTAAACGGAATTCCAACAAGTGGTTATCACAAATACACTAAGGATGGGGCCAGTATGCGTATTAAACTCCTATCCTTATTCCCAGTGGTGGACCTTGATAAACCCGAATTGTTTCCTACTGAAACTGTCACCTTTTTTAATGACCTCTGCCTATTTGCCCCTGCGGCCCTTATTGATGACCATATTACATGGGAACCCATAGATTTACTGAGCACAAAGGCCACCTTTACAAATAATGGTACTTCAATATCGGCTATTTTGTACTTTAATGAAACTGGACAGTTGGTGAATTTTATATCGCAAGACCGTTATTCCGTTTCGGAAATGAAGGCCTTTCCTTTTTCTACCCCCGCTAGTGGTTATAGAGCTGTAAATGGGTATCAATTGCCCACCTACGGAGAGGCTATATGGCATTATCCAGAAGGGGAATTTGTTTATGGGAAATTGAGCCTTGTTGGTTTAGAATATAATGTTTTCGACTAGAATTTATAGAGGGTAAATTGAATAATGAAGATGGAGGGGCAACTGTTTCCTGTTTACAGAATAATACTTTAATTTTGACGTCGAAATGGCTGCTCCATAGGCGACATATAGTAGGGATTCCAATTTGTATCTAGGTTGTGTTTTTGTTATATGCATTTATCCAATATGGGATTGCTTTTACTATTTTATCAGGTCTTTCCAATAATAGAAAAACAAGTATGAAAATAAAGATTGATGGGTTTGTCCTGGCCATTATTACGGTCATTGGAATAGCTTATGTTTTTCCCCATTGGGGCACGGTAGATAGCAAGATCCCAATTGATACAATAAGTGCGATAGGTATCTCTTTAATATTCTTTTTTTACGGATTAAAATTAAGTCCACATAAATTAAAATCGGGACTTAAAAACTGGAAGCTGCACCTATTGGTACAGGTTTGTACCTTTATGATTTTTCCTATAATTGTTTTGGCTTTTCGTCCTCTTTTGCAGAACGAAGAGCAGGAGACTTTGTGGTTGGCCTTCTTTTTTTTGGCGGCCTTGCCATCTACTGTTTCTTCCTCGGTAGTAATGGTCTCTATGGCCAATGGCAATATTCCTGCAGCTATTTTTAATGCAAGCATTTCAGGAATCATCGGAATTGTGATTACCCCACTGTGGCTGGGTCCCTTTGTAAAAAATGCCATGACAGATTTTGATTTTACCGAAATCTACGCCAAACTAATCCTGCAAATTATACTGCCTGTACTGATCGGCTTTTTTTTACAGCGCTTTTTTGGAGTGTTGGCGCAAAAATATAGTAAGCGGATAAGCTTGTTTGATAAATTCATTATCCTACTTATTATCTACAAAAGTTTTGCTGAATCATTTGAGGGAAACATATTTAGTGCAGTATCCCTCTTAGATTTACTGGTGCTCTTTTTAGCTGTATTGGCATTATTTTATATGGTCTTTTATGTAACAGGCCTTGTGGCCAGAAAATTAAAATTCAGTCCGGAAGATCAAATTACGGCCCAGTTCTGTGGCACTAAAAAATCTTTGGTTCACGGTACTGTTTTCTCTAAAATATTATTTGGTAATATGGCCTCACTGGGCATTATTTTGTTGCCCATTATGATATTCCATGCCACCCAGATTTTTATTTTGAGTATAATAGCCGGTATACGGTCCAGACAATTGCAGACATAGAAATTGCTGGTCCTTATTGGGGTAAAACAGCGATGGGCCAATCTTTATTGGTATTCCCTGGGGTTTGTGTTATTTTCCTATTCCTTAGCTACTAATTGGTCTTTCCCCTTTACCATTTTGGATTGGTGTTCCTTTACCATGGCGTTGATCTCAGCAATGACTTCTGGATGACTGGCACTTAGATCAAAGTTCTCTGAAGGGTCTACATTTAAGTTGTACAAGATAGGTGGGTCATGTACTTCCTTCTTTCCAAACTGCCCATAGGAACCCTCGGTAATATAATGCGCTTTGTAATCGCCAAGTCGCGCAGCATACAGTTGTGTTCCCCTATAATAAAAAACACTGTTTCTTGGAGTAGGTTTTCCTTCCAATAAGGTGGCACTTAGGTCAAATCCATCCATAATCCTATCCTTGGGCATTGGAACACCGGCCAAGGCACTAAAAGTAGGGAAAAGGTCCATGGTAGTACCCAATTCGGATATCACTGCTGGCTTAATGTTGGTTGGTGACCAAAAGATACAGGGTTCGCGCATGCCACCTTCCCAAGTCATTCCTTTTCCGGCCCTTAATAAGCCTGCACTTCCGCCATTAACCCCATAGGAAAGCCAAGGGCCATTATCCGAGGTAAATACCACAATGGTATTCTTGTCCAAGCCTTCTTCTTTTAGGGTAGCAATAATTTGACCTATGCCGTGATCAATTTCCTCAACCACATC
>JBFHGV010000227.1:0-5863 GCA_041582955.1 Arenibacter sp. | reverse complement strand
TGTATAATCTATACGGTATCTACGGGTATCGGTACTTGGGGATTGAATAAAACAGTAGGCTGGGCCTGGGATATTACCAACTTCGTTTGGTGGGTAGGTATCGGTCATGCCGGAACCTTGATCTCGGCGGTACTTTTATTGTTCAGACAAAAATGGAGAATGGCAATTAACCGTTCTGCGGAGGCGATGACCATTTTCTCTGTTGTTCAAGCGGGATTGTTTCCTATTATCCATATGGGTCGTCCTTGGTTGGCCTATTGGGTATTGCCAATTCCAAACCAATTTGGATCCTTATGGGTTAACTTTAACTCGCCCTTGTTGTGGGATGTATTTGCGATCTCTACTTATCTTTCTGTGTCCTTGGTATTCTGGTGGACTGGGTTATTGCCCGATTTTGCCATGATCCGTGATAGGGCCGTAAGACCTTTTCAAAAGAAAATTTACAGTTTAATAAGTTTTGGTTGGACAGGGCGTGCCAAAGATTGGCAACGTTTTGAGGAGGTGTCCTTGGTATTGGCCGGTTTGGCCACTCCATTGGTACTTTCAGTACATACCATTGTATCATTTGACTTTGCTACCTCGGTAATACCAGGTTGGCATACCACCATATTCCCTCCCTACTTTGTTGCGGGAGCTATTTTCTCAGGATTCGCCATGGTGAACACCCTGCTGATCATAATGAGGAAGGTTTGTCATTTGGAAGCTTATATTACAATTCAACATATAGAATTGATGAATATCGTAATTATGCTTACCGGTTCTATTGTAGGCTGTGCCTATATTACGGAATTGTTCATGGCATGGTACTCTGGTGTTGAATACGAGCAGTATGCCTTTTTGAACAGAGCTACCGGACCTTACTGGTGGGCTTACTGGGCAATGATGACCTGTAATGTGTTCTCGCCTCAGTTTATGTGGTTCAAGAAGCTTAGAACCAGTATTATGTTCTCCTTCTTTATATCTATTGTAGTGAATATAGGGATGTGGTTTGAGCGTTTCGTGATTATTGTTACTTCCTTGCACCGTGATTACTTGCCATCTTCTTGGACAATGTTTTCACCAACCTTTGTTGATATTGGGATTTTCATTGGAACAATAGGCTTCTTCTTTGTGTTGTTCTTGTTGTATGCCAGGACCTTCCCTGTGATAGCACAGGCCGAAGTAAAGTCTATTCTAAAATCCTCTGGTGAAAAGTATAAGAAATTACGTGATGCCGGAAAACCTTTGTATGAGATATCTAAAACCAAGGTTGTGGTACAGGAGAAAGAGCCAATAACCGATGATGTGGTTATGGGGGAAGTTGTTCCTGCAACGGGTGATAAAGTTGGGGTTACCGAACTGTTAAGCGCTATAGGGACCTTTGACCCTACAAAACAGGAGGCAGATGACCTTAAGAAGATCAAGGGTATAGGACCTCAAATGGAGGCAACCCTCAATCAGATCGGGATTTATACATATGAACAGGTAGGTCGTATGACCCAAAAGGAATATGATTTGTTGGATTCTATTACGGAATCATTCCCTGGAAGGGCACAAAGAGACGATTGGGCAGGACAAGCAACTATTTTAAACAATAAGAAATAATTATGGCGTCGAAAGTTATACATGCGTTTTATAATGATGACGATGTGCTAATGCATGCTGTTAAAAAAGTTAAGGCAGCCAAACATCATATAGAGGAAGTTTATTGTCCTTTCCCTGTTCACGGTTTGGACAAGGCCATGGGATTGGCTCCAACCAGAATAGCAATTACATCCTTCCTTTACGGTTGTGTTGGTTTATCAGTAGCTATCCTAATGATGAATTTTATTATGATAGAGGATTGGCCACAGGACATTGGAGGTAAGCCAAGTTTTAGTTACCTTGAGAATATGCCGGCCTTTGTACCGATTATGTTTGAGCTAACCGTGTTTTTTGCTGCGCATTTAATGGTTATTACCTTTTACTTAAGAAGTAGGTTGTGGCCGTTTAAAGAGGCTGAGAACCCAGATGTTAGAACGACTGATGATCATTTTCTTATGGAAATAGCAATTCATGGTAACGAACAGGAATTGAAGGATTTGTTATCGGATACAGGAGCAGTCGAAATTAATATTACAGAAAAGTAGTCATAGATATTATGAACAGTTTTAGCAAAATAGGAGTCTTATTTGGTTTGGTATTATTAGTTGCTTCTTGTGGAAACAAAACTAGCAGAAACTATCAGTACATGCCCAATATGTACAAATCCGTAGGCTATGAGGCCTACCAGAAAGTAGAATTCCTTCCTAATGGTATGGAGGCTGGTTTGCCGGCAGAAAATACTGTTGCCAGGGGATGGATACCTTACAATATTGAGAATACCATTGAAGGTAAGGAACAGGCCAGGTTAAACCCAAGCCCTTTGGATTCCTTGCAACAAGAGGCCAACTTGGCCGAAGGTAAGGAGTTGTATAATATTTACTGTGCAATTTGTCACGGTTCCAAAGGTGATGGCCAAGGGAATTTGGTAAAAAGGGAAAAGATATTGGGTGTTCCAAGTTATGCCGATATAGCAAGGAATATTACGGTAGGTACTACCTATCATGCCATTTATTATGGCTTAAACTCAATGGGGTCCTATGCAGGACAGTTGGATACCGAAGAACGATGGAAAGTATCCGAGTACGTGATGAAATTAAAACAAGATTTAACAAAATAAGACCTAGATATTAGCAATATGTATACTTTTTCAAATAGATTAAAAATTGCTTCCTTCATTTTAATGGCTGTAGGCGTTTTGGGAATTGGTATTGGTTTTATGGCTGCGCCAAGTACTGTAGAAGAAGCAAAGGCCATAGTTGC
Organism: Arenibacter sp.; assembly: GCA_041582955.1. Classification (GTDB taxonomy): domain Bacteria; phylum Bacteroidota; class Bacteroidia; order Flavobacteriales; family Flavobacteriaceae; genus Arenibacter. Next base: position 3,040 of record JBFHGV010000227.1, on the reverse strand, counting down.
GTCCCATGGTGACGGTCATGGTGATGCCCATGCGGTTGCAGAAGGTCACGGTGCAGAACAGGCACATGGTGAGGCACATGATGCATCCCACGATGAACATTTATTGCACCAATTGCAGAACAAGCCTTGGGCAGCTTTATATGTTGCAGCTTTTTTCTTTATGATGATAGCATTGGGAGTATTGGCCTTTTATGCCATTCAAAGAGCGGCCCAAGCGGGTTGGTCACCACTACTTTTTAGGGTAATGGAGGGTATTACGGCTTACTTGGTACCCGGAGGTATAATTGTATTTGTAATTCTGGCACTATCTGTGGCTCACATGAACCACTTATTTGTTTGGATGGATGCAGATGTGGTTGCCCATGATAAACTGTTACAAGGCAAGTCAGGTTATTTAAACCCTATATTCTTTTTGATCAGGGCGGCTATTTTCCTTGGGGGTTGGATCTTATATAGGGAGTATTCCAGAAAATTATCCATTGCTCAGGATGAGTCCAATGACGATTCTAATTTTAAATTGAATTTCAGGATTTCAGCGGCCTTTTTGGTTTTCTATCTTATATCGGAATCTATTATGTCCTGGGATTGGATCATGAGTGTAGATCCGCACTGGTTCAGTACCCTATTTGGATGGTATATCTTTGCCAGTATGTTCGTTTCAGGTATTACCGTAATTGCCATGGTAACTATATATCTAAAGTCTAGAGGGTATCTTAAGGATGTTAATGACAGCCATATCCACGATTTGGCTAAGTTTATGTTTGGTATCAGTATCTTTTGGACCTATTTATGGTTCTCTCAATTTATGCTGATTTGGTATTCCAATATCCCTGAAGAAGTAACCTATTACGTTACTAGGATTGCAGATTTTAATTTGCCATTTTTTGGTATGATAGCCATGAACTTTGTATTTCCTTTGTTGTTGCTTATGAATAGTGATTTTAAAAGGGTTAATTGGTTTGTGGTAATGGCAGGTGTGGTAATTTTGGCCGGCCATTATCTGGATATTTTTAACGCTATTATGCCTGCTACGGTTGGTGATCAATGGTTTATTGGTATTCCGGAAATCGGATCTATTTTGTTCTTTGCAGGCTTGTTTATATTTGTTGTATTCACAGCCCTTACAAAGGCGCCGTTGCAACCCAAGCGCAATCCGTTTATAGAAGAGAGCAAGCATTTTCATTATTAGTAATTAGTATATAAGTATAATTTCAAATCATACGATGACTCCATTTTTGACCATAGTTGTTTTAGTATTAGTGGCAATTGCTATCTGGCAAATGACCAAGATATTCGAATTGTCACAGATCAAGGCCAACAACACAGAAGTAGCAAATGAAACGGATAATAAGTACAATGGGTATTTAATGTTCGCCTTTTTGATTTTCCTTTATGGAATCACCATTTTTAGTTTTTGGAAGTATTCCAAGGTGTTATTGCCCGAGGCTGCTTCAGAACATGGTTCCGGGTACGATTCGTTAATGGCGCTGTCTTTTGTGATCATCTTTATTGTACAGACCTTGACCCAGTTTTTATTGCATTATTTTGCTTTTAAATACCGTGGGGAAAAGGGCAAGAAAGCCTTGTTCTACGCAGATAATGATCGTTTGGAGTTTATTTGGACCATTATACCTGTTATTGTTTTGGCAGGGTTAATTCTTTGGGGCTTATATGCTTGGACCAATATCATGGATATCAATGATGAGGATGATCCTTTGACCATTGAGCTGTATGCCCAACAATTTAACTGGACTGCAAGATATGCAGGTGATGATAATGTTTTGGGAGATGCCAATGTAAGAATGATCGACATTGAAAATGCCAATATCTTAGGATTGGATCAAGCCGATCCCAATGCAGCAGATGATATTATTGTTAAGGAAATTCACTTGCCTGTAGGGCGTAAGGTGAACTTTAAAATGCGATCACAGGATGTATTGCATTCTGCCTATATGCCACACTTTAGGGCTCAGATGAACTGTGTACCTGGTATGATTACGCAGTTTTCCTTTACACCAACCATTACTACAGCTGAAATGAGACAAAATCCAGATGTTGTGGATAAGGTTAAGCGCGTTAATAGGATTAGGGCAGAACAAGCTGCCAATGGTGTGGAGAACAAGGACCCTTGGGAATTTGACTATGTCTTGTTGTGTAACAAGATATGTGGGAAGTCCCATTATAACATGCAAATGAAAATTATTGTAGAAACCGAGGAGGAATATAACAAGTGGATCGCTAGTCAAAAGACCTTTGGTAGTTCCATGGCTTCTGCACAATAATTTATTCTTTAAAATAATAATTAAAAAATTTATAAAAATACAACTATGTCTGTAACAGCTCACGCACACGTAGAAGACCATTCAGATGACCACGGACATCATCACAAGGAGACCTTTGTGACCAAGTATATTTTTAGTCAAGATCATAAGATGATTGCCAAGCAGTATCTCATTACTGGTTTAATAATGGGATCCATTGGTATTATGATGTCTATATTGTTTAGGATGCAATTGGCGTGGCCAGGGGAGTCCTTTCCAGTTTTTGAGGCCATCTTGGGCAAATGGGCCCCTGGTGGGGTTATGGATGCCGATGTGTATCTAGCTTTGGTTACCATACATGGTACCATAATGGTATTCTTTGTACTTACGGCAGGTTTAAGTGGTACTTTTAGTAACCTATTGATACCGCTGCAGATCGGAGCTAGGGATATGGCGTCGGGATTTTTAAATATGGTATCCTATTGGATATTCTTCCTGTCCTGTGTTATTATGTTGATTTCCCTTTTTGTGGAGTCAGGACCGGCAGCTGCAGGTTGGACGGTATATCCGCCGCTTAGTGCACTTCCTATGGCGCAACCGGGATCAGGTATGGGGATGACCCTGTGGTTGGTTTCTATGGCCTTGTTTATAGCGCAGTCATTGTTGGGGTCATTGAATTATATTGTAACCGTATTGAACCTACGTACAAAAGGGATGTCTATGACCAGATTACCTTTGACTATATGGGCACTTTTTGTAACGGCAGTTATTGGTGTAAT
>JBFHGV010000226.1:0-5875 GCA_041582955.1 Arenibacter sp. | reverse complement strand
CCCAATTCTTCGGAGTTTATAGAAAAGGTGTGTAAGATGGAAGGGGCTGAGGACGGATTTGCATTTGCATCAGGAATGTCTGCCGTATTTTCCACTTTTGCGGCATTATTGGAAAGCGAAGATCATGTTATTTCTTCAAGGAGTATTTTTGGATCCACACATAGTTTGTTTACGCAATTTTTGCCTAAATGGAATATAAACACTTCCTATTTTAAGGTAGATGAACTGGATAAGTTGGAGGAACTGCTGACGCCAAGGACCAAGATTATTTATGCGGAAACACCTACCAATCCCGGAGTAGATGTTTTGGATTTGGAGGTTTTGGGAAATTTTGCCAAAAAACACAATTTAATTTTTATAATCGATAATTGCTTTGCGTCTCCCTATTTGCAACAACCAATTAAGTTTGGGGCAGATTTGGTGATCCATTCAGGAACCAAATTAATGGATGGTCAAGGCAGGGTATTGGCCGGGATAACAGTAGGTAGTAAGGAGTTGATAGATAGGGTATATCGATTTTCAAGGATTACAGGTCCGGCCTTATCACCTTTTAATGCCTGGGTACTTTCCAAAAGTTTGGAGACCTTGTCCCTTAGGGTAGACAAACATTGTGATAATGCCTTAAAATTGGCAGAATACCTAGAAGGGCATCCAAAGGTAAATTGGGTGAAATATCCCTTTTTAAAGTCCCACCCTAAATATGAGGTGGCCAAAAAACAAATGAAAGCCGGAGGCTGTGTAGTAGCGTTTGAAGTAAAAGGAGGGGTGGCAGCCGGACAAAAGTTTTTTAATGCTATTAAAATGTTGTCGCTCTCTGCCAACTTAGGGGATTCTAGAAGTATAGTTACCCATCCTGCCTCTACAACACATAGTAAGTTGTCTGCGGAGGAAAGGTTGGCGACATCCATTACAGACGGTATGGTCCGGGTTTCTGTGGGCTTGGAGCATATAGACGATATAATTGCCGATATATCTCAGGCCTTGGACCAATAAGTGTAACGGACAAAACCAGGGGTGGGGAGCATGTGTTTTTTCAAAATTTTGATAGGCTTTATAGAAAGTGTTAATTTTCCTTATCTTCGCTGAATGCTTTCCAAAAAGACTAAATATGGATTAAAGGCACTTACCTTTCTGGCAACACAGGAAGGGAGAGTACCCGTTCAAATATCGGAAATTGCCAAGCATGAGAATATCTCCCAAAAATTTCTGGAGAGTATACTTCTTACGTTAAGGAAAACTGGACTTCTGGGCTCAAAAAAAGGCAAGGGCGGAGGGTACTACCTAATAAAAGATCCTAAGGATATACCCATGACAACAGTTATGAGGGTATTGGAAGGTCCCATTGCCATGGTTCCCTGTGTGAGTTTAAATTTCTATGAAAAATGTGCCGACTGCCCAGATGAGGCCCGTTGTTCTGTACATAAATTGATGCTCCAGGTACGGGATAGTACTTTGGATGTATTTAGAAACAATACTTTGGCCGACTTGGTGCCTTAAAGGATCTGTTTTTGAGGAACATGGGGGAGCTGTGAGGAAATTTTATTGGTGATTTCCCTAAAATTGCTGGACTTTCTTTAAAATTAAAAGAGATTTTTTAATAATCTACTAAAATTGTAGGCTAATCTGAATTTATAATGGTTTTTACTGTGCTGTTTCCCAAAATAGTTTTATTTTTGCTTACTCTATTAAATCGATAGGGTAATAAATATTAAGTTTTTTTGTCATATGATTGCTGAACAATTGGTTGCAAATAATAACAAAAGCACGGTTACAAAAAGTTATAAGGCGGACAAGAGCACCGAGAACCCTAAGAGGAGTGTTGCCAAGTCTATAAGCTGGAGAATTATAGGTACTATAGATACGATGCTGATTTCTTGGATTGTTACCGGAACATTGTCTGTTGCGTTTTCTATTGGAATGGTGGAGTTGTTTACCAAAATGTTGTTGTATTTTTTCCATGAAAGGATATGGAATAAAATTAACTGGGGAAAGTAATTGGTTAAAGTACAAAGATATAAAGCGTTAAGAGATGGCATTTACAGAGGAGCAAATACAAGAATTAAATCAACAGTTTAAGGATAAACAACCGCAAGAGATTATTTCTTGGGCAATAGAGCAGGCGGCCAAGGCTGTGGTGACCACCAATTTTAGGCCTTATGAGGTGGCTATTTTGCACGCGGTTACCGAAGTAGATTCCTCTATTCCTGTAATTTGGTGTGATACGGGTTATAATACGCCCAATACCTACAGGCATGCCGAAGAGTTGATAGATAGGCTTAAGTTGAATATAAAATTATATGTGCCCAGGCAAACATCTTCCCATAGGGATGCGGTGATGGGGATTCCCGGCATTGATGATCCCAAGCATCAGCTTTTTACAGAACAGGTGAAATTGGAGCCATTTAAAAGAGCTATGGAAGAGCACAAGCCCGATGTTTGGTTTACTAATTTACGCAAGGGGCAGACAGCTTTAAGGGATAGCTTGGATGTTTTAAGTGTAAGTAAGGACGGTGTGTTGAAAGTGAGTCCGTTTTATCATTATAGCGATAGTCAGTTAGATATGTATCTAAAGGAGAGAAACTTGCCCAATGAGCACAAGTATTTTGATCCTACCAAGGTTTTGGAAAACCGGGAATGTGGATTGCATACTTAAGAAAAAATATTAACAATTGGAGCGTACTTTCTAGGAAGGCTTTCCAATAAATACGAAATTATTTTGAGCACAATAGAATCAGAATTGGAAACATTGACAAAAGTGAACGAATCGAAGGAGTTGGAGGTATTGAACAATAATGCCTTGGAGAACGAAGCTATTTATATTTTAAGGGAAGTTGCTGCACAGTTTGAAAGGCCTGTATTGCTTTTTTCAGGGGGTAAGGACTCTATAACCTTGGTGAGATTGGCCCAAAAGGCTTTTTTTCCGGCAAAAATCCCTTTCCCTTTAATGCACATTGATACAGGGCATAACTTTCCGGAGACCATTGCCTTTAGGGATAAATTGGTTAAGGAATTGGGTGTGGAGCTTATTGTAAGAAATGTGCAGGACTCCATAGACCAAGGTAAAGTAGTAGAGGAGACGGGTAAATATTCTAGTAGGAATATGTTACAGACCACTACTTTGTTGGATGCTATTGAAGAGTTTAAGTTTGATGCCTGTATAGGTGGAGCCAGAAGGGATGAGGAAAAGGCACGAGCCAAGGAACGCATCTTTTCTGTGCGGGATGATTTTGGGCAGTGGGATGAAAAGAGTCAGCGTCCGGAACTGTTCGATATGTTGAACGGGCAGATAGAGTTGGGACAGAATGTTAGGGTTTTTCCTATTAGCAACTGGACCGAATTGGATGTATGGAGCTATATTCAAAAAGAGCAGATAGAGATCCCTTCAATCTATTTTGCGCACAAGCGAAAAATATTCCTCAGGGACGGGTTTGTATGGTCTGCTGAAGATGATGTGGTTTTCCGTGCCGAGGATGAAAAAGTGGAGGAGAGAATGGTACGCTTTAGAACGGTAGGGGATATGAGCTGTACCTCTGCGGTATTCTCCAATGCGGACACCATAGAAAAAGTGGTGGGCGAGATTAGGGAGTCCAAAATATCGGAAAGAGGGGCGCGTATAGATGATAAACGTTCCGAGGCAGCAATGGAGAAAAGAAAACAACAAGGATACTTTTAAGACCGGTACCTAATAAGAGTTGGCAATCCAAGGGTTGCCTGTTTAACGGGGTCAATTACAAAACACAAAAGAAATGGAAGTACTAAAAATAGCAACAGCAGGAAGTGTAGATGACGGGAAAAGTACCTTGATCGGAAGATTGCTGTATGACACCAAATCACTTACTGACGATAAGTTGGAAGCCATAGAAAAAACAAGTAAGCAAAAAGGTTATGATTACCTGGATTTTTCCTTGGCCACGGATGGATTGGTAGCAGAAAGGGAGCAGGGGATTACCATAGATGTGGCACACATCTATTTCTCTACCCCCAACAAAAGTTATATCATTGCCGATACCCCTGGTCATGTGGAATATACGCGTAACATGGTTACCGGTGCTTCTACATCCCAGGCAGCCATAATATTGATAGATGCCAGAAAGGGAGTTATAGAACAGACCAACAGGCATTTCTTTATTAATAATTTGTTGCGCATAAAGGATGTGATCGTTGCCATCAATAAGATGGACTTGGTTGATTTTTCGGAGGAAAGATACAATGAAATTAAGGCCGATTTTGAGGAGTTGATGAGTAAGCGCGATTATCAGGACCAAAAAATAACCTTTATCCCGGTTAGTGCTTTAAAAGGTGATAATGTGGTGAACAGGTCAGAGAATACACCTTGGTACCAAGGGCAGACCCTTTTGGAGCATTTTGAAGATTTGGATAGAAAGGATATATATAACGTTGGAACCCCAAGGTTTCCGGTGCAATATGTAATACGTCCAAAAACGGAAGAGTTTCATGACTTTAGAGGATTTGCCGGAAAAGTTTACGGTGGTGAGTTAAGTGTTGGTGATGAGGTGGTGGTATTGCCATCAATGACCAAATCCAAGATCAAGGAGATTTATTTTTACGATAAAAAATATAAGACGGCCACAAGACGTTCCTCTGTCACCATTACATTGGAAGATGAAATTAATGTGAGTAGGGGAGATATGTTGGTAAAGGCCGGTGACCTGCCTACTATAGACAAACAATTTACAGCTACCGTTTCATGGATGGACTCCCAAAAATTAACTGTTGGAGGTAAATATGTGGTTCAGCACGGAGTAAATAAGGTTTTGGCCAAAGTAGAGAATATTCATCATAAGATTAATCCGGACTATTCTGGTATCGATACGGAAATTAACGCTTTGGGTATGAATGATATTGCCCAGGTTACCTTTAGGTTGAACAAGCCCATTTTTTACGATTCCTTTAAAAATCATAGGACCAATGGCTCGTTTATCTTAATTGATAATCAAACCAATACAACGGCGGGAGTTGGCTTTATAAACTAATTTCCCGATCTCCAATTCTTTAAGGGATTGGAATCGTTGTCAAAATAACCTATTATTCCTATGGGATAATTAGTTTAAAGAATTTAAATATAATATTGAATAAAAAATAAAAGAAACATGCGCACTTTCAGATCAGAAGTGGAAAACCCGGTTGTAGAACAGGATATTATTGCTTTAGAAGCTAAAATCCGTGAATTTCAAGGGGGTAGTTTGGATGAGGAGAAATTTCGTAGTCTACGATTGGCCAGGGGTATATATGGTCAAAGACAACCTGGGGTCCAAATGATTCGAATTAAGTTACCTTATGGGAAAGTTAGTGCCCAGCAACTAAGAAGAATTTGTGATGTTTCCGAAGAGTACTCCACGGGGCGTTTACATATTACCACCCGTCAGGATATACAGATACATTATGTGGATATAAACCGCACCCCGGAATTGTGGGCGCAGTTAGAGCAGGATGATATTACTATTAGGGAAGCTTGTGGAAATACGGTTCGTAATGTAACGGCCAGTGAAACTGCCGGGATAGATGTAGACGAGCCCTTCGATGTTTCTCCATATGCCCATGCTCTTTTTCAGTACTTTTTAAGAAACCCTATCAGTCAGGAGATGGGAAGGAAATTTAAGGTTTCTTTTTCGGCCTCTGATCAGGATACCGGACTTTCTTACATGCACGATCTTGGATTTATAGCCAAGGAAGAAAATGGTGTGCGTGGCTTTAAGGTGTTGTTGGGTGGTGGATTGGGTTCACAGCCTAGACATGCCGATGTACTTTACGATTTTCTGCCTACCGATAAGATTATTCCGTTAATGGAAGGTGTGGTACGTGTTTTTGATCGCGACGGAGAGCGAAAAAGTAGGGCAAAGGCCAGGATGAAATT
>JBFHGV010000225.1:0-5878 GCA_041582955.1 Arenibacter sp. | reverse complement strand
CATAAGCATTAGGGAAGATGACGAGCTGCTGGAAGCTAAGCTTACCACGGGATCCAGTCAGATTTTCCTTGGCTTAAAATCAGGTAAGGCAATTAGATTTGAAGAGGTCAAGACCAGGCCAATGGGTAGAAATGCCTCCGGGGTACGTGGAATAACCTTGGCAGATGACAATGACGAAGTAATTGGAATGGTGAGTGTCCATAATTTTGAGGAAGAAATATTGGTAGTTTCCGAAAAAGGTTATGGCAAACGTTCCAGTATAGATGATTATAGGATTACCAATAGAGGAGGTAAAGGGGTGAAAACTATATCCATTACCGAAAAGACCGGTGGTCTGGTGGCGATTAAAAACGTATCGGATTCGGATGATTTAATGATCATTAACAAATCGGGTATCGCTATTAGAATGAGTGTCGAGGATCTAAGGGTAATGGGTAGGGCAACACAAGGTGTTAGGCTTATCAATATTAAAGGTAAGGATTCCATTGCCGCAGTGGCTAAGGTAATGAAGGAAGAGGATGATATTGATGATATTGGCACTATGGATGTTGATGCAAAAGAAGAGGATGGCACGGCTCTTGATAATGATAGTGCAGAAACTAAAGAATAACATTTAAACACTAACAAGTAATTTAATAAATTTAGAAATGAGAACAAGTATTATCATAATTGGGGCTATGTTGATTTCCGTAGCTGGATTTTCCCAAAAAAGTGAGATTAAAGCGGCCGATAAGGCCTTGAAGTCGGGCGATGCCATGGCGGCCAAATCTGCGTTGGAGTCGGCATCTTCATTGATTGGCAGTGCCGATCCAAAAATGCAGGCCCAGTATTATTTTTTAAGAGGTAGCGCCTATGCCGATTTGGCAAAGAAGGGTACTGAAGGAGCTTTTGATGAAGCTATTTCTTCCTTAAAAAAGGTAATTGAAATTGAAGAGGAGAGTGGTAAGGCCAAATACGGGTCAGATGCCCAGGAGAAGCTTTCCAATATGACCGCAGATCTAATCAATTCTGCCGTTGAGGACAACAACAATAAAAATTACGAGGAAGCTGCAGACAAGCTATATATGGGTTATAAGCTTAGTCCACAGGATACCGTGTACCTTTATTATGCTGCCAGTAGTGCTGTTAACGGCGGACACTATGAAAAAGCACTTACTTTTTACAATGAGCTAAAGGATTTAGGTTTTGATGGTAGTGCTGTTGTCTACAAGGCTACCAATGTATCTACAGGAGAGGTAGAGGAGATGGATAAGACACAAAGGGAATTAATGATCAAATCTGGAGCCTATAAGGATCCAATTGAGGAAAAAACCCCGTCCAAAACTACCGAAATAGTAAAGAATATTGCTTTGATCTATACGCAATTGGGACAAGATGATAAGGCATTGGAAGCTTACAAGGATGCTAGGTTGAAAGATCCTAAAGATGTGAACCTTATTTTGAACGAGGCCAACCTGTACTACAAGTTGGGCGATAAGGAAAAATTTAAGGCGCTAATGGCCGAGGCTTCCGAAGTAGCACCTGATAATCCAGATTTGTTCTATAACGTAGGTGTAATTAATATGGAGCAAGGAAATCTGGAAGAGGCAAGGAAAGCCTACAAAAGGGCTATCGAAATTAATCCAGGCTATGTAAATGCCCAATTGAACCTTTCTACTACTTATGTAAATGAAGGAAATGAATTAATTGACGAAATGAATTCTTTAGGGAATTCCAAAAAGGATATTGCCAGATATGACGAATTAAAGGCTAAGAAAGATAGTTTGTTCCGCGACGGGGCTATTATTTTGGAGGATGCCTTAAAGTTAAATCCGGATAACCAAAGTATACTTTCCCAGTTGAAGAATATTTATGGAGCTTTGGGAGATAATGAAAACTTCCTACGTCTTAAAAAGTTAATGGGTGAGTAATTTCAACCTGTTATTAAGAAAAAGGGCCAACGGAAAACGTTGGCCCTTTTTTTTATATAATTTTTTTAATGACCCTTAGTTTGTGGGTATAGGTATTGGTTTCTGTATTGAATATTCCCGTATGGTCTATGCGGTCTATCCGCACTTTACCATAGGAGTGGATTACGTAGTTGTTCTCCATGATGATGCCTACATGGTCTATGATGCCTTCATTGTTGTCAAAAAAGGCCAGATCCCCTGGTTCACTCTCCTCAATAAAGCTTAAGGCTTCTCCTTGGGTAGATTGTTCTTTGGCGCCTCTAAGCAGACGGTAGCCATTTATTTTGTACACCATTTGGGTAAAACCAGGCCCGTCTATACCAAAAGTTGTTTTACCGCCCCACAAAAAGGGAGCATTTAAATAGAGAAGTGCCTTGTTTACTATTTCGCTCTTATCCTGCATGCCATCGCTGTATGAGCCGTCAAAACTGTTTTGTAATAGGCAGTGTTTAGGAATTGGGGAGCCTAGGACAATAGGCAGTAAAACAGTATTTTCTGTTTCTATAAAAGAAATTAATTCTGAAGTTATTCTGTAGGTGCCCAGTTGTTCAATTGCGTTGTATTCATCTTCTGTGATATAGGAAAATTGCTGATTGCTTATCCAGCCTTCACAATTATCAAAAGCGTTTCGGATCCTACTCCATTTTTTTCGTTGTTCCAGAACTTTAAAATGTTCTCCGTACAAAAGTTGGGAAACCATTTCGCCTGCGTCATCCGCATTGGCACGTACAGGAACAATACTAAGGTGGCAAATACCGTATTGCATGGGCTTGCTTTACAAGAACTTATTTATTTCTTTCAATAATTATGGCCGAAGCTCCACCGCCACCATTGCATATGGCTGCAGCTCCGGTTTTTGCATTGTTTTGTTTTAAAACGCCGAGCAATGTAATGATAATCCTGGCACCGGAACAGCCTAGGGGATGGCCTAGGGAAACGGCTCCGCCATTTACATTTACATTTTTATCGTTAAGCCCAAGAATTTTCATATTGGCTAGGCCTACAACGGAAAAGGCCTCGTTAAATTCAAAGAAATCTACATCTTTCAAACTAAGATCGGCTTTGGCCAGGGCCTTGGGGAGTGCTTTAGCGGGGGCCGTAGTAAACCACTTTGGTTCTTGTGCGGCGTCGGCGTAGCTTTTTATGGTAGCCAAAGGGGTTAGCCCCAGTTCCTTGGCTTTCTCACTGCTCATCAATACCATTGCGGCAGCCCCGTCATTTATGGTTGAAGCGTTGGCGGCCGTAACGGTACCTTCTTTGGAAAAGGCCGGTCTTAGCTGCGGAATTTTATCGAGCTTCACGTTTTTGTACTCCTCATCTTCTGTGACCATAGTGGGTTCTCCTCTTCGTTGGGGGACTTCTACAGGCACTACTTCGTCTGCAAATTTACCGCTCTTCCAGGCTTCCTCTGATCTCTTGTATGATTGTATTGCGTAATTGTCCTGATCTTCTCTGCTAAAATTATATTCAGTAGCACAAGCATCGGCACAGGTGCCCATGGCTTGTTGGTCATAGGCATCTACAAGTCCGTCTTTCTGCATGCCGTCCAATAGGGTAGTAGGACCAAATTTTTGGCCGTTCCGTAAGTGTACATAATGGGGGATAAGGCTCATATTTTCCATGCCTCCGGCCACTATTATACTGTTGTGGTCAAGTGCAATGGATTGGGCTGCCATCATTACCGATTTCATTCCCGAAGCACAAACCTTGTTTATTGTGGTGCAGGGAACAGTGTTGGGTATTCCGGCATAAATGGCCGCCTGTCTGGCGGGTGCCTGCCCGGTTCCGGCCTGGACAACGTTTCCCATTAGTACCTCGTCTACCATGGCAGGGTCCAAATTAATTTTATTTAACGCACCTTTAATAGCTATGGCACCTAGTTTTGGAGCGGAAATGGTAGATAGAGCTCCCATAAAACTTCCAATTGGTGTCCTTGCTGCAGAAACGATCACAACCTCTTTCATCATGTTCATTTTTTATTCTATGCGAAATTAATAAATAATAGTGCAATGAGGTGTGGAAGTGTAGAATAATCCAAGTTTTTTGTGAATAGATCAAGTAGATATGGGGCACAGCAACAACAGAAAGTTGCAACCACAATCATAAAACAGAAAAAAGGCATCCTTATAATCCTCCCTAAATTACCTAAAGTCCCGTTTTAAGTTTATAATTTTCTATTTTTGATCATATATACTATACGTATGCGTAATTTTTTGGATAGCCTATATAAGAACCATTCCTTGGTTTACAAGTATTTCTTATATGTACTAACTGTTTTTTTTATTGTCTTTGTCTTTCCGCGTGGCGGAAAATTCAAATATGAATTTCAAAAGGGAAAACCTTGGCAGTATAACAACTTCTATGCTCCTTTTGATTTCTCTGTAATTAAAAGTGAGGAAGAAATTACCAAGGAGCGGGAGAAGGTAAAGAACAACCATATAGAATATTACTATTATGATCCTGTAATTGTGCAGGAAGTAGACAGTTTATTGCAGCAGGAACTGCAGTTGGCCTTTAATGCTTCGGATATTGGCGGAACAGAATTTAACAGGGTTAAATTGGTGGCTAAAGAGGTAGTGGCAGAATTGTATGAACATGGTATACTCTCCAAGATAGAGAGGAGGAATACAAAGAATAGCCTGTATTTGGTTAAGAACAATGAGGCCATAAAACTGCAGTTTAAGGATATCTACAGTTTGTCCGATGTGGAAGGTGTGATTAGGGAAAAGCTTACGCAGCGTGGGTTAACGGCCTATGAATCTGCCTTCCAGGAATTGTTCTTTAACCTTATTAAGCCCAATGTAAGTTTTGATGCGGACCTTACCAACAAAGAGTTGGAATCTGAATTTTCCAAGATTTCGTACACTTTGGGAAATGTGGACGAGGGGAAGCTTATTATAGCCAAAGGGGAAGTGGTGGAAGACGATGACGTGCGGGTACTGGAATCCTTGAAAAGCGAATACGAATCCGAATTATGGAAGGCCAGTAATCAATATTATATACTGTTTGGTTATACGGTTTTGGTGGCCATGGTGTTAATGATGCTTTTCTTGTTTTTTAAGAAATATCGTCCAGACATCTTTAAGGACAATACAAAGGTGACGTTTATTGTAGCCAATATCCTTATAATGGTCTTTATGACCACAATGGTGGTGAAGTATAATGTAGCCTACGTCTTTGTGGTTCCACTCTGTATTTTGCCCTTGATCCTCAAAACTTTTTTTGACCCAAGGCTAGGCCTTTTTGTACATGTGTTAACGGTGTTGATACTGGGGTTTGTGGTGCCCAATAGTTTTGAATATATTTTTCTGCAGACCTTGGCTGGGATTGTAACTATACTATCGGTTTCCGAACTCTATAAGCGTGCCAATTTATTTATTTCTGTGGGCCAAATAACCTTGGTGTATATTATAGGTTATTTTGCCTTTCATATGATTCACGAGGGCAATTTGGACGATGTGGAATGGATGGCGTTCGGTTTTTTTCTATTGAACGGTATGATCACCTTATTTGTTCAACCGCTGATCTACATATATGAGAAAATCTTTGGGTTGGTTTCGGATGTGTCTTTGTTGGAGTTGTCGGATACCAATTCTAAACTGTTAAAGGAGCTGTCCAATAAGGCTCCAGGGACTTTTCATCATTCCCTTCAGGTGGCCAATTTGGCCGAAGCCGCAGCCAATGAAATTGGGGCCAATGCTATGTTGGTCAGGGTAGGGGCCTTATATCACGATATAGGTAAGATGAACAACCCCACCTATTTCACTGAGAATCAAATAACCAATGTAAATCCGCATGACGATCTAGAGCCCACAGAGGCTGCGTCCATTATTATTAACCATGTTATTGCCGGTATAGAAATAGCCAGAAAAAATAAGGTGCCAGATCGGGTGATAGATTTTATCAGGACGCACCATGGTACCTCACTG
>JBFHGV010000224.1:0-5902 GCA_041582955.1 Arenibacter sp. | reverse complement strand
TGCCCTAAACAAATAATACAGGACAGCTTAGGGATTCATACTCTTTAAGTGGAGTCTGACCAGAAAAACAACCACCCCATGCAAACAGTTCGATTTTACTATCTTATCCGCGTTCAATTTTTGGGCTTTAGATTTAGTGGATGGCAGAAACAGCCAAATCTAAAGACGGTTGAGGGGATGTTGGATAAAACCTTAAAGTGTAGTATGCCCGACTCCAAATTTAAAATTTTGGGTGCAGGGCGTACAGATGCCAAGGTGTCCGCCCTAAATGCGGCTTTTGAATTGTTTTTGGATAAGGAGCCCATAGCGGATTTGACAGTCTTCTTGGAAAATTTTAATAGAAACCTCCCTCCAGACATTAGGGCCATTGATATAGAAGAAGTAGATGAAAGTTTTAATGTAATTCAACAGAGCAAGCTAAAGGAATATGTTTATCTATTTTCCTTCGGACAAAAGAATCACCCATTCTGTGCCCCTTTTTTGGCCAATATCATAGAAGATCTGGATCTAGAGGCAATGAAAGACTGTGCCAAGTTATTTGAGGGCAGCCATAATTTTACCGCATATACGGCCCGTCTACAGCCAGGCACCAAAGTCATAAGAAAAATAGACAGCTGTGAGATAATTGAAAATAAAATATTGGAAGCTAATTTTTTTCCCAAGGAAAGTTACGCCCTTCGGATTTGTGGGGCAGGATTTATGAGATACCAAATTAGGATGATTATGGGAGCCTTGATCCAAGTAGGCAAAGGAGAGCTTGATATGGACGAAATAAAGGCTTCCCTGAACAACGACCATTCCCGTGAATTAACCTATGTGGCTCCCGGTTCTGGCCTATTGTTGAACGACCTTCAGTTTGAATAGTTTTGGGACCTGACAGTTAGAAATCTCAAAATAATCCCCTCAATTTTATGAGGTAGACAACATGGATGTTGTAAATTAGGGGTATATCGTGTATGCTAGAAACAAATCAAAGATTGCAATCTATGGCCAAAAAAAAACCAACACAGAAACGGCAGTCCCTACGCCAACTAAAGACCGGTAAGTCTCCAGGAACAGTTACCTATTTTGGAAATAGGGGAGGGGTCAGGAGTATTGTAAATATAATGGAATACGATAAGCAGGACATTAAGGAATCTGCAATTGACATTTATATTCCGTCCAATTTGCAAAAAGTGGTCTCCCATAAGGAATCCCCATCTATTTCCTGGATAAATGTAATAGGCATTAGCGATGAAAGGTTTATAGAAAGTTTGGGCCAGGCATTTTCGTTAAATCCATTATCTACGGAAGACGCGGTGAATACCCATCAGCGCCCAAAGATAGATGAATACGAACACTATATTTTTGGTTCCTTTAAAATGCTATATGTAGATGCGGATAATGAATTGGTTACAGAGCATTTGGCAATTGTTTTAATGGAAAATACAGTTTTGGTTTTACAGGAAATGAAAGAAGACGTTTTTAATAGCGTTAGGGACAGGGCAAGGGCTAGGACCGGAAGAATAAGGACAAAAAAAGCCGATTATCTATTTTTTGCACTTTTGGATGCCATTATCGATAATTATTTTTTGGTACTGGAATATGTAAACCATAAAATAGATGTTTTGGAAGAGGAAGTGTATGATAACCCCAGTAATAAAACCGCCCATGACATCCAAGAGTTAAAGAAAGAGATACTAAGGATAAGAAGGAATATCTACCCGGTAAAGGAGTTGATTAGTAAACTAATAGATACTGAGCATTATTTAATTACCAAGGATACCAAATTATTTCTTCGTGATACCATGGACCATTGTACAGAAATCAATGAAAGTCTAAATATTTTACGGGAAATGTCCATGAGCCTCATGGAAATGTATATGAGCAACATGAGCAATAAAATGAACGAGGTAATGAAAGTCCTTACCATCATGGCCTCTATATTTATTCCACTTACCTTTATAGTTGGGGTATACGGTATGAATTTTGAAAATATTCCCGAACTACAGTATCAAAACGGATACTTCTATGTATGGGGGCTTATGATAGCAATTTTTATTGGCTTGCTGTTTTATTTTAAAAGAAAAAAATGGATTTGATATAAGGGTTCTACATATCAAACAGGTCGGATGACAAATACCGGTCGCCCCGGTCACAAATAATGGATACAATGACCCCTTTGTCCAAACTTTGAGCGAGCTTAACTGCTGCCGCGGCGGCACCGCCACTGCTCATTCCTGCAAATATACCTTCTTCCTTGGCCAATCTCTTTGCCATATCCCTGGCTTCCAACTCACTGACCTCTAAAACCGAGTCTACTTTATTAGGGTTAAAAATCTTTGGAAGGTATTCCTTGGGCCATTTTCGGATTCCCGGTATTTTGGCTTCATCTGCCGGTTGTACCCCAACAATTTGCACATTCTTGTTCATTTCCTTTAAATAGGTAGAAGTACCCATTATGGTCCCTGTAGTACCCATGGAGGAAACAAAATGCGTTATGCTCCCTTGGGTATCCCTCCAAATTTCAGGGCCTGTACTTTTATAATGCGCCTTCCAGTTGTCATCATTGGAAAACTGATTGAACATAGTAAAGCCTTCATCCTTCACCTTTTGTTCAGCGTAGTCCCTAGCTCCTTCTATACCAACTTCGGCAGGGGTAAGGGTTACTTTTGCTCCATAGGCGCGCATGGTCTGAACCCGTTCCTTGGTAGAGTTTTCTGGCATTACCAATTCTATGTCCAATCCATAAATTCCCGCAATCATGGCTAGGGCAATGCCTGTATTGCCACTTGTGGCCTCAATGAGTTTCGACTCTGTGTTAAATTCACCTCTTTCCAAGCCACCTTGGATCATATTGAGAGCTGCACGGTCCTTAACGCTTCCTCCTGGGTTATTGCCTTCTAGCTTAAAAAAAAGTTTAACATTGGGATTCTGGTTAACAACTTTGGATAACACTAATGGAGTGTTGCCAATGGTATCCAATATACTATGAGACATGCGGTAATGTTTTTATTTTAATGATTGGAGAATGGTAAACTGTGGAATTGGCAGGAACAGATTCGGTCAACCAAGCATTTCCTCCTATTATGGAGTTTTCCCCTATTACCGTTTCCCCGCCTAAAATGGTGGCATTGGCATAAATGGTAACATTGTTTTCAATGGTTGGATGTCGTTTTGTTTTTTGCAATTTTTTTGCCACATATAGGGCTCCCAAGGTTACCCCTTGATAAATTTTGACATTATTTTTTATTAGGGCGGTTTCCCCAATAACCACACCGGTAGCATGATCAATAAAGAAAGAACTTCCTATTTGCGCCCCTGGGTTTATGTCTACCCCTGTTTGCCTATGGGCGTATTCCGTCATAAGTCTTGGCACTAAGGGAAACCCATCTGTATAAAGCTCGTGCGCCAATCTGTAAATGGCAATGGCGTAAAAACCGGGATAGGCCATGTACACTTCTTCTATAGATAGGGAGGCAGGATCACATTTAACGATGGCTTCCGCATCCAAATTTAATTTTTCCAAAATCTTGGGTAAGCGTACCACAAAGTTTTCCCAAACCTTTTTGCAGGGTTTGTCCACGTTCCAACAGGCTAGGTTCACCAATGTATCAAATTCCTCTTCCAACTTGTCCAAGTTTTCATCCACCGGGGTATCAATGTCGAACAAGGTGTAGAACAGCCTGTTGGTAAACAGCTCTGTCTTTTCCTTGAGTTCAAACCTAAGATTGGGCTGTTTTTTGTGCTCCTTTATGTTTTTTATTATAGATGCCTTATCCATTTCTAATTTTAATAGTTCCTTCAAAATTAACCATTATTTCAAAATCACCTTTTGCTAAATTGGTTAACTTTAACACAAAGATAATGTGTTATGAGTCGTGTACAACAAGAAGTAATTACGAAAGATGTATTCCAATTTTTAAAAAACTTGGAAAATAACAACACACGGGAATGGTTTGCAGAACATAAAACCGAATATAAGGCGCTTGAATCCAACGTTAAAGCATTTTATTCCTTGGTTATGGACAGGTTAAGGGAACACGACGAAATAGAAAAATTAAAAATGTTCAGAATTTATAGGGATATTCGTTTCTCCAAGGACAAGACACCATATAAAACGCATTTTGCCGGTTCTTTTTCCCGCGCTGGCCTTCAATTGCGAGGAGGGTATTACCTGCGCATCAAGCCTAAGGAAACCTTTGCAGCTGTAGGTTTTTGGGGACCTAATAAGGACGATTTGCTTAGAATACGCAAAGAGTTTGAAGCCGATGCCAGTGCTATACGAGCTGTAGTAAATGAAAATGGGTTTCGGGAAGTGTGGGGAGGCATGCGCGGGGATGAATTAAAAACTGCTCCTGCCGGATTTAGTAAAGACCATCCCAATATAGACCTAATAAAAAGGAAGCAATTTATTTTTGTTAAAAAATTTTCGGACCAAGAAGTGTTGTCCTCCAATTTTATTGAGGATATAGACAGGGCTTTCAGGGCAACACGTCCCTATTTTGATCTTATGAGCGATATACTTACCACGAATCTAAACGGGGAATCCCTGTTAAATTAGTCACAACCTTTACTCTACATATCTTTCAGAACCCGCTTTTGTATTTTAAAGTAGGTATAACCGCGACTGGCCACAGTAGACAACAGGTCATGGGGAACAGTGATTAAGCAGGTTGTAAGGCGGTTTGCTCAAAAAATTGAACCTGATCTTTAAGTCGTTCAATAACCATTTGCATCATGCGTTTATTGAGGGAAGAGGAATTTTGAATGTACAGTTGATACTCCTCCGTGGTAAACTGCCCTATGATAATTCCCTTTAAAGAATTTCTAAATTTGATATCCTTTTGGATGGAATTCTCGATAAAAAACAATCGCTTTTGCATCCCTAGATCATAAAAGCTATTCTTATGTTTAGTGATGTAATTCTGAAAAACCAAAAGCAGTAAAGAGTTCTGCATTTTAATTACCGGACGTAAGGTTTGGTTCTGAAACCGCTCCCCATTGCTCATTTGTTCCGATATTTTGGCCGAGGGGATTATAGGACGAATTTCCAAAAGATTATGGGATCTGTCGCTCATATCATTGGTGTTTTTATAAAGATAGGCATTCCCGTTTTTGGGAAATGGGCCTATCCCGTATAGTTTTTAACCAGGTTATGAACATTGGGCCAATATGGTTATAGTACGAGAAAATCTTATATTGAATAGTTAATGGAACATCCGTTTTATTTCCATTTGCTCCTTTTTTGGAATTGGTATCTTCGTTATTATCACCCTACTTTATTCCTAAATTGAACAAAAAAATAGCGTGTAATTTTCATATATCAAATTCGACAAACTTAACCTAGAGATGACATGGACAGAGAAATTTTCTTTACTAATTTTGTCAAAAAAACAGATATAAGCTATGAGATTTCATACTAGAAAATGGGTAAAACCAGAGGATTTAAATGCTAACGGTACCTTGTTTGGAGGTAAGGTTTTGGCATGGATAGATGAGGAGGCTGCCTTGTACAGTATTATACAGTTGGAAAATAAGCGAGTGGTTACCAAATATATGTCAGAGATTAATTTCATGAGCACAGCCTTAAAGGGAGATATTGTGGAAATTGGCATTGATGTTGTTAAATTTGGAAAAACTTCTTTGACACTCAACTGTGAGGTTCGAAATAAGATGACCAGAGAGACCATTGTTACCGTGGACAATATTATTATGGTAAACCTTGGTGCCAATGGCAACCCTAAGCCACATGGAAAAACAAAGATAGAATTTGTTAAGGATCGTTTATCGGCGGCCGAGTCCTAACTAGGGTTCAAATTATGTGCTACTTCTTGTACCTCGTCTAAAACGCGGAGTAAATTACCGCCCCATAGTTGGGCAATTTCTTCTTCGGTATACCCTCTTTTTACCAATTCCAAGG
>JBFHGV010000223.1:0-5918 GCA_041582955.1 Arenibacter sp. | reverse complement strand
GTTGGAGAAATTTGGGTTAAATAAGTTAAGAATGTACGTTAGCGGCCAAAATCTCTTAATGATTACAGACTATAAGGGATATGATCCTGAGATTAGTACGTTTGATGGGGCGTTTGGTCAAGGAATCGACGATTTTGGAGAACCGAGATCTCAAACATATACATTCGGGTTAAATCTTAATTTTTAATAATATTTTTGAAATGGAAAATAAATTGTTTTACTACACTATAATAACGACCTTATTTTTGTTTTCATGTAGCGACTCCTTTTTGGAAGAAGATCCAACAGGAACCTTAACCAATGAAAGCATCTTAACTAGCCCTGAATCAGCCATGGCACTAGCGAATAGTGCTTATATAAATTCCACGGTTTTTAATGGCCCAGCTTTCAGTTGGGGAGGGAACACTTTTTTGCTTTTGGAGTATATGACGGGAAAGGTTACCTCGGAGAATTCGCAAAGTAGCTTTAAGGAGTTTCAGGACGTAGCCTTAAGTGCCCGAACTCCGTATGTGGAAGAATGGTGGCGAGGTTGCTATGGTGGTATTAGCAAATGTAATTTGGCGATACAAAAATTGTCTGAATACGAAGGTTCGATTAACGATGATCTTCTTAATAAACTTATAGGTGAAGTGAAGTTTATGAGGGCAATATATTATTATTATTTGGTGAGAATATTTGGTGATGTTCCAAAAATTACCGTTCCACAATTAAATTTAGGTGAATTACAAATAACCAGAGCACCCTTAAAAGAGATTTATGACGAAATAATTATACCGGATCTGCTTGCTGCTGAAAGTTCTCCATTACCTTTTAAGGAACAAACGGGAAGGGTTTCAATGGCAGCTGTCAAGGCATTATTGGCAGATGTCTACCTGACTTATGCGGGATACCCGGTCCAAGGTGGTACGCAGTTTTATGCAGAATCAGCTAAAAGATCACTTGAAATTATCGATTCTGGCGAATACTCCCTTTTTGAAAATTATGAGGAATTATGGAATCCATCAAATAATAACGTAGGTGAATTTATTTTTCAAGAGCAGTTTTCAGTAAATAAAAGGAGCAATGAACTGGTTCCCGGTGTTTTGCCTTCTAGAAGTGGTATGTCGGCTTTTGGACTGGAATATGGAAGCCTGATTCCTACTTTGGAATTTGTAGATAGCTATGTAGAGGGAGATAAAAGGGCCGAAGAAAAACAATTCTTTTTTACTACCTATCCAGGTCATCCTACTAAGTTTTCACCTGGAGCTCCAGAACTCGAGCTCATTGATTTCGTTGCCCCATATATACATAAATATTTTGATCAATCGGCTATCGATGGAGTAGGGCAATCGGGGTTAAATCATACTATTTATAGATATGCGGATGTCTTGTTGATGTATGCAGAGGCTCAGGCTTCCGCAGAAGGAACCGCAAACACTAAAGCAATGGAATCATTAAATCTGATAAGGCTACGTGCAAATTTACCGGAGTTTGATATTGCTAGTGGAATTGAGTTCATTAAAGAAGTTTGGAATCAACGTTATTTCGAACTGTGCTATGAAAATAAGATGTGGTTCGATATGATTAGAACACGTCTTATTAGGGATGACGGAACTGGGGAGTATATCAATTTCGTTGAATACATCAATAATTGGGGTAAGGGTTATAGTGAAACAAATCTATTGTTTCCGATACCATTAACAGAGATTCAAGTTAATTCAAATCTAGAACAGAATCCTGGGTACAATTAAGAAATTGTTGACATTTTTATTAAACCGAACCAGAGAAGGATTTTAGTGGTTTCCGTACATCAAAGGAAAAGATAAAACAGAAAGGTCAATGGATAAAGTGGAGTTTATAATTGAATAAATCTAATTATCTCCATTTGAAAGGGAACCTATGCTTATGGTATAAACTGATTGAATCGATTTGTCCTGTAACTTCTTGGAAGCAGAATCAAATTATTTTAAGAAAGTCGATAAAATACTCAGTGTCCATTATTTATTGCAAAAAAAAGATTATGCGATATAATTATGGTGCTTAGATTCACTATCAATCAGATTTACAACAAATGGTTTTACGTAACCCTCTAAATCATTAGGTTCGGAACGAGACGGCCGAAATGGAGTAGCTTCTCCAAAATAAACAGCCTTATCGGTCGCAGTGGAGGTAAGGTGGGGCGCCTAGAGCATTGGTGTGTTATAAACCTATGTTTGACCCAGGTGGAAGGCACCCGAAGAATCGATGATTTCACAACTTTCAAGAACATAATAATAAAATGTAATGAGAACCATATCAAAAGTAGTTTATATTATATCAGCTTTATCCTTAACGCTGTGGGGCTGTTCCAGTAGTAAGTCCAATCCTGTGTCAAAAAAAGAAATACCGAATGTACTTATTATTTTGGCGGATGATTTGGGCTATGGCGACCCTTTCATATACAACCCTGATTCGAAAATTTCCACTCCCAATATAGATCGATTGGCGAAGGAGGGAATGAGATTTACAAATGCCCATGCGGCGGGCACGTGGTGTGTACCTTCTCGTTACGGGCTGTTGACAGGGAGATTTCCCTTTCGAAATGACCGTGAATATTCGGAAACCATGATTTCACCAGATAGGGTCACCATAGGTAAATTCCTTCAGCAAAGCGATTATCAAACCGCTTGTGTCGGGAAATGGCATCAAGGGATTATAGACGAGAAAAACCCAACACAGAATGGCCGTCTTGAAGGTGGACCTGTGGATAGAGGGTTCGATTATTTTTATGGGATCCCAGCCTCCTTAGATATCCCTCCGTATTATTACATAGAAAATGATCATTATGTTGATTACCCTTCCGATAGTATAGGTGACCGTAATAGTTCGGGTTGGAGTCCGATTCAAGGTGAGTTTTGGAGGAAGGGAAAAATGTCCCCTGGATTTGAACATAAAAATGTGTTAAGTGTACTAACGGGCAAAGTGAATGACTATTTAGAGGAGTATGGCCAAAGCAAGAAGGAAAAGCCCTTTTTTATGTATTATGCCATGACCGCTCCGCACACCCCATGGGTACCGGAGAAAATGTTCGAAGGAAAAAGTGGTGCAGGAATGTATGGAGATTTTGTAATGCAGTCCGACTATTACATAGGGACGGTCCTTCAAAAATTGGATGAACTGGGGCTAAGTGAGAATACTTTGGTTTTGTTCGCCAGCGACAATGGTCCGGTTTGGTTTCCAAACAATGTTTCCGAGTATGGTCATAATAGTGTAGGAACTTTAAGTGGCATGAAATCTGATTTGCTTGAGGGAGGGCATCGGATGCCGTTTATTGTGCGGTGGCCAGGTCAAGTAGAAGCGCAATCAGAAAGTGATGCCTTAGTATGCTTTACCGATATCATCGCCACGGTAGCGGATATATTGGATAAACCTTTGCCCGAAAACACAGGAGAAGACAGTATTAGTATCCTTCCCCTGCTTACCGGTGAAAAGGATCATAATAGGACACCAGTTATTCATGTGAATGGGGGACTATCAAGCATTACCTATCAAGGTTGGAAGTATATAAATGGGAAAGGGCCGGGAGGCTTTACCAATGGGATAATTGGCAAATATCCCACTATCCTTCCTCGTGATGAATATGCGGGTCAATTATATAATTTATCGGAGGATATAGGGGAACGTACCAATTTATACGCCAGAAATCCAGAAAAGGTAAAGGAACTGTCAAATTTATTAGAGGTTTATATACAAAAACCCACTAAATCGACAAATTAGAAATAATCTTTATTCTTAATGAAAATAACAAATTTGGGATTATGAAATACTTTATTTTTATAGGAACCGCAGTAATTGCTTTGATAGCTTTGATTTCTATCAAAAAACCGGTTGAACAAATGACCAATTCCGATCGCAATGATCGCCCGAACATCGTACTAATTTTAGCGGACGACCAAGGGTGGGGGGATCTAGGTCTTACGGGTAATACTAACTTACGGACTCCTAATATCGATGCGATTGCCGCGAACGGTATCACTTTTGACCATTTTTACGTAAGCCCGGTCTGTTCCCCTACACGTGCGGAACTGTTAACAGGCCGCTATTTCCCTAGATTAGGCGTATATTCTACATCCTCAGGCGGGGAACGGTTGAACTTGGGCGAGACAACTATTGCAGATGTATTTAAAAAAGCGGGCTATGCCACCGCAGCCTATGGAAAATGGCATAACGGTATGCAGGCACCCTACCATCCCAACGCTAGGGGTTTTGATGATTTTTACGGCTTCTGTTCCGGTCATTGGGGCAACTACTTCAGTCCCATGTTGGAGCACAATGGAAAAATCGTGAAAGGCGAGGGTTTCTTGATAGACGATCTGACGAATAGGGGAATGGATTTTATGGATAAAAATAGAAAAGAACCTTTCTTTTTGTATCTCCCGTACAATACACCGCATATACCAATGCAGGTTCCTGACGAATTTTGGGATCGGTTCAAGGGGAAGGAATTAGGGATGAAATATCAGGGGCGAGAACCTGAGGATGAAAATTTTACCAGGGCAGCGCTAGCAATGGTAGAGAATATAGATTACAATGTGGGCAGGGTGTTAGATAAATTGAGGGAGCTGGGTCTGGAGGAAAATACTATAGTCCTTTACTTATCGGACAACGGACCCAACGGATGGAGGTGGAACGGTGGAATGCGGGGCAAAAAAGGCTCCACAGACGAGGGTGGGGTACGTTCCCCTTTAGTGATGCAATGGAAAGATAAACTTCCTTCTGGAAAGCATGTCTCTCAAATTGCTAGTTCCATTGACCTTTTGCCTACGTTGGCTGACCTTGCCCGAATCCAG
This sequence comes from Arenibacter sp., assembly GCA_041582955.1. Lineage (GTDB taxonomy): Bacteria > Bacteroidota > Bacteroidia > Flavobacteriales > Flavobacteriaceae > Arenibacter. The sequence goes on along the minus strand of JBFHGV010000223.1, from coordinate 1,110 downwards.
TTACAAACCCAAAACCCATTGGATGGTAAGAGTTTAATGCCTCTAATGTCTGAACCCGATGAGGAATGGTCACCTAGGGTCGTATACAACCATTGGGCGCAACGGACAAGCATACGTACGCAAAAATATAGACTGGATAATGAGGATCGATTATATGATATGGCTTCTGATTTGGGACAAACCACGGATATTTCAAAGCAAATGCCAGAATTGACAGATTCTTTAATAGGTTTAAAAAGAGATTGGCTTTTAGATGTACTTCCCAAATCCAATGAAACAGAAAATCGTCCCTTTACTTTAGGTTATCCAGATTTTGTTTATACGCAGATTCCCGCTCGGGATGGTGTGCCACATGGTAATATCCAACGGAGCAATCGGCATCCCAACGATACATTTTTCACCAATTGGATAAGTGTTAATGATAGTATCACTTGGGATGTAGACGTACTTGCTGAAGGGGATTTTGAGGTAGAATTGTACTATACGGCAAGGAAAAGGGATTTAGGGGGCGATTTTGCTTTGCAGCTAGGAACTAGCGTCTTAAAAGGTACGGTATCCGTTGCCCATGACCCGCCCTTTGCTGATGCGGAAAGTTATCGCTATCCACGAGAAGTATCTTACACGAAGGATTTTGCACCTATGAATCTGGGCAAGATACATTTGAGCAAGGGTAGGGGCCGGTTAACACTAAGGGCACTTATGATCCCAGGAGAACAGATGATGGATGTACGATTGTTAATGTTCAAAAGGATTGATAATCTTGAGTAGGCCCATTTAGGATATCTAGTAATTTTATATTCAGGACTTATTGAATGAGGAATAATGATTACATACAACTGTGAATGGACATTTCTTCACAATTTTGGTCATACGTAGATATTTGGATCTAACATTCTTAAAGAAAAATCAGAAATTGATTATTGACTGTAACAAAAAGGAATTAACCATATATATTGAAGTACGCAGATAAAAGAATACTCGGTAGATTATGAGGATGCATGGCTGGCAAAATGTGTGGACCAAACCAAAAGGAATGACATTGCAGAATGGGATGATGAAGGCAATTTATTGACCTAGGTGTTATTTTAAAGGTGCTTAAAAAAATATAAG
>JBFHGV010000222.1:0-5929 GCA_041582955.1 Arenibacter sp. | reverse complement strand
TCCAAGGTATCCTCCACATTCATGGTATAATCAAAATTATTATCGTCGTCATATGTTTTCCATTCGAAAGCCACATACGTCAACAGCATCACCAATGCAAGACCAATAACGAAATAAAGCCCGCTATTTCTTGATAAATCCGCCTTAGGATTCTTTTTAAGTTCCATAGTTCTTCTTTTTTAATGTTCGCTAATTTATATATTTATTTTATCTGTTTAAAATTTTTTGTTAAAAAAAATACAAATAAATTTCAACAGTTCAAAGGATCCAAAATATCAATTACACTCCTAAATGCGGGCTCCACAAGCTTGTATCAATGCTGTTTTTCTACAACACTACCGCAAAACACTTAAGTAACAAGGGATTACAAACTTCTCCTTAAAAACGGACCCCAAAATACTTAAAAAAAATGTTACTTCCCCCACTTCAAAGAAGTATTTCCGGAGAAAATATACTTCACTACATAGGCACCTACAAAAGCCCCAACACTATTGGCCAAAAAATCCAACACATCAGGATCTCTATGGGCTGTGGCAACACCTTGTAACACCTCAATAACCATACCATAAATTACAGCAGTCACAATTGTGAAATATACCGCTCTTTTAATGGTTGTGTTTTTAGATTTCAACTCCCTATACCCCAAGCAGCCCAAAAAGGCGAATACAAAATAAAAGACAAAGTGCACCGCCTTATCCAAATGCGGAATATTTACAGAAGGCAGACTATCCCCTTCAAACGAAAATAAGCTGAGCAGTGTAATGAACACCGTCCAGCTTATAAACAATATTGTAAAAAAGTATTTTTTAAGCACCAACCAGCTCTTTGTAGTCTGCATCGTTTAGCAAGCTCTCAAATTCCGAAGAATCGCTGATCTTAATTTTTATGATCCACCCATCCCCATAAGGGTCTGTGTTTACTTTTTCCGGTTCATCCTCAAGAGATTCATTAAAGGCAACTATTTCTCCACTTAGAGGAAGAAAAAGATCGGAAACAGTCTTAACGGCCTCTACGGTCCCAAAAACCTCATCCTTATCCAAGGTCTCGTCCAAAGTTTCCACTTCCACATAAACAATATCACCCAGTTCGCCCTGTGCAAAATCGGTGATGCCCACTATAGCTGTATCCCCTTCTAGTTTAACCCACTCGTGGTCTTTGGTGTATTTTAAATCTGCAGGTATATTCATTATTTTTCTATATTAAGCAAGCAAATGTATAAGATTATCTCTTGTAAATCAAAAAACTCATTTAAACTTTTTACTATCTACCTAACTTTTTTTTTGGTAATGGCATTGGCCGTATAACTCCCGGCTTAGTTCCCAAAGTTGTAACGCAACGTAAAACCAGTATTGACAGAGGTCTGCGGAAATGCAGTGGAAACGGCAAATTTAGAAAAGGAATGATCGTAAAAGAACAGGGCATTAAGACTCTTGCTCAGCGCATAATCGGCCACAAATTTCATGGAGATCAAATTTTGCCCCGAGGTTATTTGGTTATTATCAATATCCAAATTACGTATAATAGTGATGTTATCCCTCAGGGTAACATCGGCTTTTAGATTTAGATCCCCTTTTAAACGTTGTTTCTGCCCGCCAATATTGGTAACAAACTTTACGTCCTTAAACCTATACCCAAGACCCACCGTGTATTCCTTGCCGTTGATCTCTGTTAACAAACTATTGTCAAAACTTAAGGACAACGCCCTATCTGTTCTTATCTCCGCTAGGACACTCAAAGAGTTTTTCATTTCAAAGTCCACTTTCACCAGAGGATTAAATTGATCTGTAAGCACCACATTGTTCATGATGTTCACGGGCAGAAAGTCGTCATTTTCTGAATTAATTGGCTCCATTCCCTCGTTTTCCAGTTGGGTCCGCGTTAAGTTGGTCTGAAAAGAGTTAATACTATAGGCCGATCTATAACCGTGACTAACAGAGAAACGCTTAAATTTTTTCTTGAACCAAGGGTTCCTCATTAAACCGGTGTACTTAATGTTCCAATTGGGTATGGGTACATCCCTAAAGGCATCCAAGCTTACTTTATTGGGGTCTTTACCCGTATAAGCGGCAAAAAAGGCCGGAAGCAGTACATCTTGACTGGTTTTGCCATAGCGCTCCGGAAATCCATCGTCATCCACTTCACCCGTATCGTGGTTTCTCTCGGCTACTATCCTATTGGCAATCGTAATCCGGTTTTGTTTAAAGGTTTCAAAACTGGAAGAATCAAATTCATCACTTCTACCAAAGGCCGTGCCTATCATTAAAGTAGATATACTAAAGTTGCCATAATTGTTTCCTAGGAGATTTACATAATCAAATACGTCATTCCCCAAATCCGAGACATTAAAATTCTCCTGATAGCTCTCGGCGTATTGCCTATCTGCCACCAAATCTATGGTAAGGTCCCGGGTAGGCTGTGCAGTAGCGGTGATGTTCAACTGTTTATTGGTATTCTCCATGTATTGCTGATTAAACTCCGGGAAGGTAGTCAACCAACCGTTCCTTGCCGCCTCAAAGCGTACATCGGCCTGACTTCCAAAGACAAATCCTATGGTTGGCTTTGCGGTACCAATAAACCCAACAGATCTGGTATAGCCCGGCAACACCTTACCACTGTTCTGACTATAGGTTACATTAATTCGCTTTACCATGGTAAGCACATCTATCAATGCATTATAACCTGCGGAGGCCCCCTTATTTGACGTATTCCCCGCATCCCTGGATGCAGGATTACCGGCCTTGTCCAAACGGGCAGGCCTATTGTTGGTTGCTTTGGTATCTTTTCTGCCCAAACCAAGGAAATCATAGAACCTTTGCATGGTCAAGGAAGTTGTTATATTGTGGGTATTGGCATTCTGAACAGTATTGATATCCTCTCCAGCCACCTCGTTCAAGGCATCCCCACCTCTTTGCCAGTCGAAATTACTGGTATAGGTGTACTGGGCATTGATAAAATCCAAGGCCGGTATCTTGTTAAACGGCAACTCATAATTTAATTGCATCTCTTGTGAATGCCTATTGGGTTCACCCAGATCAAAAAATCCGTCCCAAAGACCCAGGGCCTGATTTATATCCGAATCTGAATTGCCTTCTTCTTCAAAATAGTTCCTAACTATATTATTGTTGGAGGCCGTTAAGCTTAAGCGCAATGACTTGGTTAAGCTATAATTTATAGCATATTGCCAATTAAACAGGTAATTCCGTTGTTGTAAAAATGGTAGATCCAATTTTTCCACGCCAGGCTCAAAAACATCCCTAAACTTTTGTTGGTTAAAAGAGCGGTTAATATTGGATTGCATGGAAATACTAGCTGGCAATACATTTAAATTTAAATCCTTTAGCCACTTTAAATACTTACCGGTAAAAAGGGAATCTTTCTTGGCAAAGGGCTCTAGTGTGGCCGGTTTAAAATTGTGGTTGTACACAAATCCGGTCACCACATTCTGATCTCTTAGCTCGTCAATTTCAAAATCCCTGTGATTTACCTCGTTATAGGAATAGTTAAAGGTAAAGTTTTCTACATCATAAAAATTGGCATCGGCCTCTGCGCTCCTATCCTTTCTTACCCCAATAAAGTTTACACTGGTCCTCTTGGTATAGTCTTCTGCCTGTTGTTTAATGGCCTCGGCGTCCTCCGCTGTTTCCGCTGCCGCTATCCTATCTTCCAGTTTTAGGTCCTCATAAACGGGGTCGAATTCTGGAGTAATCATCTGTTCGGAAATACCATAGTTAAATGGCAGCTGCAATCCCCATTTTTCTGGAAACAATTGCCCAATATTCACATTGGTCACCACATCATAGGAAACGGCATCTTCCCTGGCGCGTTCATTGGGCATCTGGTCTATAGCTCCAAAGCCGGAGGTACTTTTGCTACCGGTAGCCGATACATTGGCAAAGTCTGCCATATTCATATCCATGGCCGCGATGGCAGCCCATCCTCCATTATTATCCAATCCGGAAAGTCGCAATTCATTAAACCACACCTCTCCCCTGGCCGGAAGGTTATCATCATTTTTAACCCCTACCATCATACTTCGTATACTGCCCAAGGATGGATTACCGCGAATACCGATTCGCAATTTACCTAAGGTTCGTGGGTCAAACTCGTTTACCTGCACCACTTCCCCATTATCAATTTCATAATAATTAACCGTGTTCAGGGTTTGGGCTGAAATACCTGCCGATTTCACCTTGGACAAATCTTCCAAGGAAATATTCAACTCGTTTACATCGGGCCAAATTTCACTCTCCGAACTCGTCCCAAAAGGGGTAAACTGCAAGGGCAACTCTATTTGATAATAGTTTTGTGAGAAATCCGAACCTATCCTTATAAAACCAACCAATGGGGTTTCGCCCTCAGCATAATCCGATTCAACAATCTCCTCGGCATGCATAAACATTTTAAGGCTTTTATACTGTCGCACATCAATGTTCAAATTCTTGAACACCCCTCTAGCGTCCCTGGGTTCCAAATTTTCCACCACAAACGACAAGGATTGTTCATTTTGACGAATAATAGTATTGTTATTATTCAACCTTTCACGTTCTACACCAGGGGGCAATACATAAGGAATTGGTGTCCTAGCAGCATTTTCTTCTATATTCACGGCATTCACATCCACCAAGGTACCGTCATCTGTTGGATCAGAGTCCACGTCGGGTTCCAAGGAATTGGTATACGTACGCCAATCGCCACGTACAAGGTCCAAGGTTGCAAAACGCAGTACCACATTACTGGAAAACCCTGTAAGGTACATCCTCATAAAACTAATGGACCTAAAATCGCTTATACCGCCTATGGCATCGGTAAAATCACTTAAGGGTATCTTGTACTGTATCCATCGTTCGTTCAAGGTATTGCCGTTGGGCAGGGATCTTGTAACCCCCTCCTTGATATCCGTAACATATTTATCGTTAATGGTAGTTCCAGGTTTTATCCTTATCCGGTATTCATAATAGCTATTTACCGTATTCATGGTTCCGTCCCTGTCTATATCCTCCACATCTGGAAGGGTGGTAGACCCCCTGTTGGTGTCGCTCACTTCTACGGGAGAGTTTCCATCTGGGTTATTGTAATTTAAATAACGTTCCAGAATACTCCCCTCCCTATTCAGAAAATATTCATAATTGTCCAATGCGGGATCCTCGGCCGGACCGTTATAGGTAATTCCTCCCTCAAAGGTATAACTGGCCTCATCCGCATCGGTAAGTCCGTCAAAACCTACATCCTGCACACCCCTATTGTTCTGATCAGCATCAAAAGCGTAGACCAAGGATTGGGTAGCAGGCACTTTTCCCCAGCCTGTTTTATAGGTAAGATCGTTGGAAATAGGATCTACCGGTAAGCCGTTTTCATATTGTTTCCTACCATCGGGCAGTATATCTTCTGAGATATTCCCTAAATTGATCACCAAATCCCCAGGACTTGTAGACACTCCATCCACATAGGGATCCAACACCCAGAATTGAACGTATTCTACATTGGACTGCTCAAAATTGGTACTGCTCAAGGACCGCATAATCCCAGCCCATTTATCCTCCGGCTGTTCGCTCACAAAATCAGGATTGGCATTGTACGGCCCTTTCATATCCGGGTAATAGGCTATATCCAATGTATTTTGGGCCAAAGTCTGCCCCTGCGCCACATCTTGGTTAAAAACATCCTGTATATATATTCTTCTAGTTTCGTTGGTTGAAATATCATCATCGCTCAAGGCTGTTGGCCGCTGATTGGAATAAAATATGGGGTCTACCGTATACCAGGCCATTTTTGCCCTTCCAAATCCAGATTCCACATTATTGATATCCGCAACAAACTCCAATGGCGGGCTGGCCATGGACCACCCCAGGAACGATCGTATATCGATCAGTGACTGGGCCCCCTCAAAATCATCCAAATACGTTGTTGTCTCCCCCTCAAAATCAGCATT
>JBFHGV010000221.1:0-5929 GCA_041582955.1 Arenibacter sp. | reverse complement strand
TTTTTAACAAAATATTATCAGCATAAAATATTGAAAATTCAAAATCTACCCATACATTTGTACCTACAACAATTGTAGAGACATGAATGTAGAGGAGCGAATAAAAACAGACAAGAAGCTACCCTTAAAAAGTAGGACACTAATACATTTAAGTTTAGTGGAGGCCAGGGTAAACGAAGTATTTACCCATCAGCTTAAGCCCTATGGGGTATCACTACAACAGTTTAATGTTCTTAGAATACTAAGGGGGCAAAAAGGGAAACCGGCCAACCTATCCACTCTCAACGAAAGAATGGTCACAAAAATGAGCAATACCACTAGATTGGTAGACAAATTAATACAGAAAGAGTATGTAGACCGGGTAATCTGCAAAAGCAATAGGAGAAAAGTAGAAATAAGCATTACCCCAATGGGCGAGGAGGCATTAGCCAAAATTGACAAGGTAATGACACAGGCCGAAGAGCAGTTGCTTAAAGACTTCACCAGCAATGACCTAGAGACCTTGAACGCATTATTGGATAAATTTTAACAAACATAAAAACAGGAATAAAGATAAAAATCATAAAATGAACTCTTATATAGAAAATCTAAACTGGCGCTATGCCACAAAAAAATTCGACACTTTAAAAAAAGTGTCCCAAAAAGACTTGGACCTATTATTGGAAGCAACTAGCCTAAGTGCTTCTTCCTACGGCTTACAGCCTTATGAAATTGTGGTTGTGGAAGATAAAGAATTAAGAAAAAAATTACTGCCTGCGGCCTGGGGGCAGTCACAAATAACCGAAGCCTCCCATGTCATTGTCTTGGCCAATCAATCATCATTTGGCGAAGAATTAATAGACGACTATTTGCAGAACGTTGGTACAACCCGTGGTATTGACGCTCAAGACCTAGAAGGCTATGCCGATTTTATGAAGTCCAAGCTACTTCCACTTTCAGACTCGGACAAGGCCACTTGGACAGCGCGGCAAACCTATATTGCCTTGGGCAATTTATTATCTGCAGCGGCTGACCTAAAAATAGATAGCTGCCCAATGGAAGGGTTCAACAGTAAGGAATTTAACCAAATCCTAGGGCTTACCCAAAAAGGGTTGAACGCCGCAGTTATTGTTACCATAGGTTATAGATCAGAGGATGACGCCTCGCAACATTATCAAAAGGTAAGAAAAGCCAAAGAACATTTAATTACTCACTTATAATTGGAATCTTAACAAAAATCATTAAACATTTAAACATTGGAATTATGAAAAAAAGTGCATTAAGTTTAGTATTGGCAGTATTCACAGGTTTCACCTCCATTGCCAGCACGGCTCTTGACAACGAAATAAAACAGGTAAAAACCTCGGAAAGTACTGTAACCTGGAAGGGCTATAAGGTAACAGGGTCTCACCACGGCAACATAGATCTTAAACAGGGGTCTCTAGTTTTTGATGGAGACCAACTAATAGGAGGCGAATTCATTGTTGATATGGGCTCCTTGGTATCCAACGACCTTGAAGGGAACTCCAAAGGCAAATTGGAGAATCACCTTAAATCTGACGATTTCTTTGGTGTAGCCAACCACCCCACTTCTAAATTGGTCTTTACAAAGGTAAAAGCAAGTGGAAAAAATTCTTATAAAGTAAAGGGAGACCTTACCATTAAAGGAAAAACCAAGCCTATCAGCTTTGACATATCGGTGTACGGAAGCAAAGCTACCGCTACAATGAAGGTAGACCGCTCTTTATACGATGTTAAATATGGTTCCGGAAGTTTTTTTGACAACCTAGGGGACAAAACCATATATGATGAATTTGACCTAGTGGTAGATTTAGTATTCTAATATCCTTACCACCACTGTTTAAAACCTCACAATTGTGGGGTTTTTTATTTTTTACATAACAGAGGTTTGTAAATATCAAATTCCTTCTTATATTTGGCCTGCAATGAAAAACATGGTAAAAAATACTTGGTGGTGGAACAACTTACGAAAAACATCGTGAGCATAGCATCATTGTAGTATAACTATATAAAAGGCTTGTCATCACGACAAGCCTTTTTTTCGTTTGGCATTAAAAGTAAAACCATTGGGCACCCATTAGCAAATAAAAGAACTATCATGAAATATCAATTAGTATCACATCATAAAAAAATACTTGCAGATACCATTACTCCTGTAAGTGTATACCTCAAAATAAGGGATCGTTTTCCCAACAGTATATTGCTGGAAAGTAGTGACTACCACGCCAATGACAATAGTTTTTCCTATATCTGTTGCAACCCTATTGCTTCCATAAAGGTTGAAAATGAAAATGTACTACAACAGTTCCCCGATGGCACTACCGAAGAAATCAGCATTGATGAAGAAACGGACATCCCAACCCTACTTCATAATTTTGGTCAGAAATTTGAATCACAGGACAACAGTTTTAAGTTTATCAACAACGGTCTATTTGGCTATATGGCCTATGATGCGGTTAGGTATTTTGAAGACATAGACATATCCAAAAAGAACAATAGCATCTCTATACCGGACATCTATTACGCCGTGTACCAAAATATAGTGGCCATTAACCACTTTAAGAACGAGGCCTATCTTTTTGCCCATTGCTATGAATCCGAAAACAATATTGGAGAAATTGAACAAATACTTAGCGCCAAAAATTTCGCTTCCTACAATTTTGCTAAGGATGGGTCCCCCATATCAAATCTAGAGGACGAAGAGTACAAGGAACAAGTAGAGTTGGCCAAAAAACATTGCAATAGAGGAGATGTGTTTCAGCTGGTACTATCAAGAAGATTTTCCCAGAGTTTTAAAGGCGATGAATTCAACGTATACCGCGCCCTAAGATCAGATAATCCCTCCCCATATTTATTTTATTTTGATTATGGCGATTTCAAAATATTTGGTAGTTCACCCGAGGCCCAATTAATTGTTAAGGAAGGAAAGGCCGAGATTCATCCTATTGCGGGCACTTTTAAAAGGACGGGCAATGATGAACAGGATGCCGAATTAGCAAAAAAACTAAAAATAGACGACAAGGAAAACAGTGAACATGTAATGCTTGTAGACCTTGCCAGGAACGACCTAAGTAGAAATGGCACCATGGTAGAGGTGGAAAACTACAGGGAAGTACAGTTTTTTTCACATGTAATTCATCTGGTCTCTAAAGTAAGCGGATTAAAGAAAAAGGACATCCCGACCATGAAAGTGGTTGCAGACACCTTTCCCGCAGGTACTTTAAGTGGGGCCCCAAAACACATGGCGATGCAGCTCATAGAAAAATACGAAAAAACAAGTAGGGGCTATTATGGTGGAGCCATAGGATTTATGGATTTCAACGGAAACTTTAACCACGCCATCATGATCCGTACCTTTTTAAGCAAGAACCACCAGCTACACTATCAGGCCGGTGCCGGTCTGGTATCTGCGTCCAGTCCAGAAAATGAACTGCAAGAAACCTATAATAAACTAGGTGCCTTGACCAAAGCGCTGGAAATAGCAGAATCCATTTAAGATATTCAATATTTAGGACAATACCGAAATGAAAGAAAATATAGATAAGGGAACAAATAACAATGCCCTAGTTGAAGAAAAAGGAGCTGGAAAAGGACAGTCTATTTTGGTAATAGACAATTACGATAGTTTTACCTACAACCTAGTGCATTATTTGGAAGACTTGGATTGCCAAGTTACCGTTAAAAGGAACGACCAACTACGTTTGGAAGAAATAGAAGCTTTTAATAAAATTGTACTTTCCCCAGGCCCAGGCATCCCGGATGAGGCGGGTCTATTAAAAGAGATCATCGCCATGTATGCCCCAACCAAAAGTATTTTTGGGGTCTGCCTTGGTCAACAGGCCATTGCCGAAGTCTTTGGAGGGACCCTGGTAAATATAGACCAAGTTTACCACGGTATAGCAACAAAAATAGATATTATAAAGGAGGACATATTGTTTCAGGGCATGCCTAAAACTATAGAGGTTGGCCGATATCATTCCTGGGTAGTGAACCCAGACCTGCCCGAAGTTCTGGAAGCAACGTCATTGGATGGGAACGGACAGGTAATGTCTTTAAGGCATAAAACCTACGACGTATGTGCCGTACAGTTTCATCCAGAATCGGTATTGACCCCTTTTGGAAAGAAAATGTTGGATAACTGGGTAAATCATTAGAAACCGGAACGAAACAGTAGACCAAGAATTCGTGAACCACACCCAAAGAAAAAACATTACGTAAAATAAAAGGATACCAGTACCCCACTCTAGTATCAAAACATATAGTAAAAAAATGAAAGATATTCTAAACAAACTGATCAATCACGATGTGCTTCCAAAAGAGGACGCCAAACAAGTATTGGTCAATATTGCCAAAGGAGATTATAATACCAGTCAGATAGCCGCCTTCCTTACGGTATATATGATGCGTAGCGTCACCATTGAGGAATTGGAAGGGTTCAGGGATGCTCTTTTGGATCTATGTCTGGCGGTAGATCTGTCCCAATACAACCCTATAGACCTTTGTGGTACTGGCGGCGATGGCAAGGACACCTTTAACATCTCTACCTTGGCAAGTTTTGTAACGGCGGGTGCAGGCGTAAAAGTTACCAAGCACGGCAACTACGGGGTATCCTCCAAGTGTGGCAGTAGTAACGTAATGGAATTTCTTGGCATTAAATTTAGTAATGACGCCGGTTTTCTGGAGAAATGTATAGACCAAGCCGGAATATGTGTGCTACATGCCCCCTTATTTCATCCAGCCATGAAAAATGTAGCCCCCATCCGCAGGGAACTTGGGGTAAAAACCTTTTTCAACATGTTGGGGCCGATGGTCAATCCAGCATTTCCAAAAAATCAAATGGTAGGGGTTTTTAATTTGGAACTGGCTAGAATGTACGGATACCTGTACCAAAAGACAGATAAGAACTTTACGGTTTTACATGCCTTGGACGGATATGACGAAATCTCCCTGACCGGAGACACCAAAACTATCACCAACAGGTCCGAAGGTATGCTTAAACCATGCGATTTTGGAGTAGCCCCCGTACTGGAATCAGATATTGTAGGTGGTGATAGCATCCAGGAGTCGGCCCAAATATTCCTAAACGTTTTACAGGGTAAAGGTTCTGCACAGCAGAATAATGTGGTATGTGCCAATGCAGGCATAGCCATCGCAACCGTAAAAGGAATAAGTCCACGAGAAGGTTTTGAAGAGGCCCAAGCATCATTGCAAGGAGGGAAAGGCTTGGCGGCCCTTAAAAAACTGCAGGCATTAAGTGAATAATAAAAGAAATAATAAATGCCCTTCGGCTGGGCTTATTTGTACATATGAATATACTGGACAGGATAGTAATAGATAAACGAAAGGAGGTCGATTTAAAAAAATCGATTATTCCCGCTTCACAATTGGAAACTTCGGTATTATTTAACCGGCCTACCATTTCTTTGGCCAATAGACTAAGGGAAAGTAGCTCGGGGATTATAGCCGAACACAAACGCAGATCCCCTTCCAAAGCAGTCATCAATCAGAAAAACAGTGTTTCTGAGGTAGCGCTTGGTTACCAAAGTGCCGGAGCATCGGGCATGTCGGTCTTGACCGATGGAAAATATTTTGGAGGCTCATTGGACGACCTTTTGTTAGCAAGGGCCAGCGTACAAATACCCCTGCTCCGCAAAGAGTTTATAATAGATGAATATCAATTATTGGAAGCCAAGGCATACGGCGCAGATATTATACTTTTGATCGCCGCTATTTTGACCAAATCTGAAATAAAAACCTTGTCCGAGTTTGCCAAAGGATTAAATTTGGAAGTACTCTTGGAGGTACACCATGAAGAAGAGCTCCGAAAATCTATCATGCCCAGCTTGGACATGTTGGGAGTGAACAATAGAAACTTAAAATCTTTTGAAGTAAGTCTGGAGACCAGTAAGAATTTATCCAAATTAATTCC
>JBFHGV010000220.1:0-5941 GCA_041582955.1 Arenibacter sp. | reverse complement strand
GGGTACATGTACCTTTTATATTAAATTGGCCTAAAACCCTACCCTCAGGAAAAACTTACTCCCATATGGTTTCCTCACTGGACATCGCCCCAACCTTTTTGGCCTCGGCAGGTGTAAATGTAAATGATTACTCTTTTAGTGGTACTGATCTAATGCCTTATCTTCGGGAGAATGGCAACCAGATACCACATAAGAATCTTATGTGGCGCTTTACTATTAGTGCAGCCATAAGGGAAGGTGACTATAAATTGATCCGGCTTCCAGATAGATTGCCCCTTTTGTTCCATCTTCCTTCAGATGTTTCTGAGCAGCACAATGTAGCCCTTGACAACTTGGAGATTACCAGATCCCTCTTAGAAAAATTAGGGAATTGGGATGTTTCCCTCCCCCATCCCCTTTTCTTGGAAGGGGCAGAATGGAAAAAACGACAGCTTTACCAATACGACGATAGTTATCCTTTAATACAACCATAATACAAAGCACAAATCCCACGATATGAACAGACGAAAATACATTAAGACCATTGCCCTTGGCACCTTATTACCTACTTTTTCCGCTTCCGCTTTCCCATTTGGAATAAATAATGCAGAAAACTATCTGGAGAAAATCAATTTTAAAAGCAATTGGCACAACTGGCCCGATATGAAATGGGTAGGCCCCGAATACTGGGGAAACCGACTCCAGGATTGGCGACTTAAAGACGGAACGGCCATTTGCAATATAAGTGCAGAAAATAGGACGCTACAACTATTGACCGTTCAAAAAACAGCTCACCACACACCTTTAACAGTAAGCGTAGAAATTAATTTGTTAAACCAAAATATTTCAACCTCCGATAAAGGTTGCATAGGTATGCGATTAGGTTGTAAAGGCCCTTTTGACGACTACCGATCCGCTGCGGTATTTGGCAAGGGATTGGATATTGGCCTTAATCCCAACGGTACACTACTGGTAGGCAACGAGGTTTTTGAAACCCAACTTGGTACTATACCCGAATCTTTTAAGCTGGAAGCACATCTGCAGCCCAAAGCCAATAATTACCTGTTAAAAGTTTTGATACTGAACAGTAAAACACAACAGCCCTTACATGTCCAAAAGGATATTGCTGTTGATGGTAAGAGTATAGAAGGGAATTTTGCCTTATTGGCCAATATAAAAACAGATAAGCAAAAATCGAGTCTGGCCCTTGCCAGATTCTCTCATTGGAATATCTCTTCACACAACCTGATTTCCAATCCAGACCAACTCTTTGGCCCTATTTGTTTTGCGCAGTACACCCTTCATGACCAAAAGTTAAAACTGACAGCACAATTAGCTCCTATTGAAGAAATTGAAGGTCATACCATTATGCTACAATTCAAGGAGCAAGGAATTTGGAAAACCGCCAATAATACCAAGTTGGAACATATAGGAAGAGCAATTAACTTCGTTGTAGAAAACTGGACTTCCAACACCGATGTTCCATACCGTATCCTAGTAGAGATTCCCTTAAAAAACGAAACCCACCAATATACCTATGACGGAACCATAGCCAAAGAACCAATGGACAAGGAATTGGTTTCCGCAGCCGTATTCAGTTGTAATTTTCATTACGGTTTCCCGGATAATGACATCCAAAAAAATGTAGCCAAATTAAATCCGGACATTATTCTATTTCTAGGGGATCAATTCTACGAAGCTACTGGTGGTTTTGGCGCGGCAAGAAACGGATCTTTGGACGATTTATGTTTGGATTATCTGCGTAAGTGGTTGATGTTCGGTTGGTCTTACCGAGAAATCTTTAGACATAAACCCTGCGCCATAATCCCAGATGATCATGATGTATACCACGGCAATGTTTGGGGAGAGGGAGGAAAAAAAGCCGACACCTCCACTGGTTATGGAATGTTGGCACAGGATTCAGGTGGCTATAAAATGCCTGCAGAATGGGTTAATATGGTGCAATTTACACAGACTAGTCATTTGCCCGACCCCTATGACCCAACCCCGGTAAAACAAGATATAGGTGTTTATTATACCCATTGGAACTACGGCGGCATAAGTTTCGCGATCTTGGAGGACCGCAAATTTAAGTCGGCCCCAAAGCATGTGCTACCTCCCGAAGCCCAGGTAAGGAACGGATGGATACAGAACAAAGATTTTGACATTAAAGAGCACCGGGACCTGGATGCCGAACTTCTTGGAGAGAGGCAGCATAATTTTATTGATAATTGGGTCCAGGATTGGAACAACGGGGCAGCCATAAAGGTAGTGCTCTCCCAGACCAATTTCGCCACCGTTGCCACACTTCCCAAAACAGCACTTAATGACGATGTGGTTCCCTCCCTCCCTATTCCCAGAAAAGGGGAATATATTGTGGGGGATGCGCCCACAGTAGATATGGACTCCAATGGCTGGCCGGCCAATAAACGGGATAAGGCCGTTGAAGCTATACGAAAATGTTTTGCCTTTCATATTGCCGGCGATCAGCACCTTGGTAGTTTTGTCCAATATGGTGTTAAAGAGCATGGTGATAGTGGCTATGCCTTTGCAGGACCTGCCCTTAATAATATTTGGCCCAGAAGATTCTGGCCAGAAGTGGACGCAACGCAACACTCCTATGAAAACCCAGCTTACGTTGGGGAACATGAGGATGGATTTGGCAATAAAATATCCGTGCATGCCATTGGTAATCCTTTTAATACTGGTTTGGAACCCGCTATTATCCACAATAGGGCCACAGGATACGGACTGGTCACTTTTAATAAAAAAGAAAGAACCATTACCACAGCTTGTTGGCCCAGATATGCCGACCCATTAGGGGATAGTAGTGAACAGTTCCCAGGTTGGCCCATAACCATTAATCAAATGGACAATTACGGGCGAAAGGCCACTGCCTGGCTACCTACAATAAAAGTTGAGGCGGGATCAAGACCAGTGATTTCTGTTTTGGACGATCAACAGCAACTGGTATACACGGTTCGTATGCCATCCAATACTTTTGCTCCCAAGGTCTTTGGAACAGGAAAATATACCGTCGTAATCCAAGATTTGGAAAATAAGAGGAGTAAAACCATCAAACATTTAAAGGCCAAAACCAATAACAAAAAGGTTCTGGAAGTAGAGTTCCAATAAGGTGGTTATAGGTTTTCCAAAATAAACCCCATCGTCGAATAAAAAAAATCCCAAACTCTCATAAAATCATGAAAGTTTGGGATTTATTATTTAAAAGATTAAAATCCTAGATCACTACCGTCTTTCCCGGAGTTGGTATGTTATAGGTGCCGTCAGCATTGGGCTGAACCGGTGCAGGGGAATCCCATGTTAAATCGTCCGGGGCAAGGTCTATATTAGACTTCATGGCCTCCTCCCATTTAATAACCTTCCCTGAATAAGTTGCCATTCTACCAATAATAGCAGTCATGGTGCTTTTTGCACCGTTCTCGGCATCACTTATCACCCCTTTATTCCTTATAGATTCAAAAAGCTTAATGTGTTCTACTTGGTAGGGGTTTGGATCATCCTTACCACGATGGGTAAATATATCACTACCGTCCAATCCTTTAATAAAGGTATTGTCCCCATATGTTTCAATAGTACCTTTAGATCCTTGGAAAGTCTCGGCTACCCTACTCATGGTTTCTGGCATGTGCCTGCATTGACTTGAAATAACCGCACCACTGGGATAGGTAAACTCAACAAAGTGGTGATCAAAGATCTCTCCGTGGTCTTTTCCTGTCCTTACCTGTCTACCTCCCATACCTTGGGCAGAAATAGGATACTCCCCAATAAACCAGTTGGCCACATCTATATTGTGGATATGTTGCTCTAGAATATGATCGCCGCACAACCAATTAAAATAGTACCAATTTCTCATTTGGTATTCCAATTCGCTTTGGCCTGGCTGTCTTTCTCGCACCCATACTCCTCCACTATTCCAATAGACCTGACCAGAAACAATTTTCCCTATCTTATTGTCCTTTATATGTTGTAGTCCAGCCAAATAGTTATCCTGATAATGTCGTTGAAGTCCAACAACCACATTCAATTTTTTATCCTTTGCAACCTTAGCTGCTGCCAGTACCTTGCGCACACCGGGCACATCGGTCGCAACCGGCTTTTCCATAAAAACATGCTTTCCGGCATTCACGGCATACTCAAAATGTTGTGGTCTAAATCCAGGAGGTGTAGCCAGAATAACCACATCTGCCATATCTATTGCCTTTTGAGCCCCATCAAAACCAACAAACTGATGTTTTTTGGAAACATTTATTTTTTTTGTGCCTTCAAATTGCTTTTGTAAGTTCATTAAACTTCCCTGCAACCTATCTTCAAAGGCATCTGCCATAGCTACCAATTCCACGTTGGGATCGGCCTGCAACGCCTGACTGGCCGCTCCGGTACCACGGCCACCGCAACCGATCAACGATATTTTCAATTTCTTCTCATTGGCTACATTTACCATTGCGTTCATTTGCATGGTAGGTAAAATCATTGCTCCTGTTACCAAAGCACTGCTCTTGACAAAATCTCTTCTACTATTCTTGATGTTGGTCATTGTTATACTAATTATTTATGTTTCTTGTTCAAAAGTTAATAATCGGATAAGTACTACCCCCTATATTAATTTTGAGGTAGTTACAGGAGGTCAAGATAGAGATTTATTTGGAAACGTACAATGTACATTTTTAGAGAATAGCACTTATTGTGTTAAATAACCTGTATTATCCCAAAGTACACCACATAATATTGCCTAACATTAAAAATAAGCACCATAACCCCAACACCCCCAAGGGAGTCTTTTTGCTATAATTTGATTTACTCTTCCAAGATTTCCGGTTTAACGGAACGATGTCCCTTCATCATCATATTCTGAAGGGAGTCCATTTGTTGAAACAATTGTTGCATATCCGAAAAATTATTGGCTCGCTGTCTTTCAAAAAAATCATCAAAAAAATGGTTTCCGTTCATTAAAGAGTCCGTATCAAAAAAACGACCCAAATCATGGTCTTCAAAAAAAGATGATATATTGCCATGGGAAAAAAACTTCATTGAATTTATAATACTATCCAAATCCATCTCCTTGGTCCAATTGCCAAGATTTTCATAGGAGTATGAGTAGATAGAATCATAGCCTATTACATTCCCTTCTTCGTCCAACTTTTTGTCTACCTTCCAACTTATCTTTGGCTGGGCAATCATAAGGCTATCCCCATTTTTTTCCTTTAATGTATCCTTGGAATCTGGTTGGTTATCCTGTGCATGACAACTACTAACAAATATTACCAGTAAGAGAGAAAACATAAACTTTTTCATCTTAAAAAATTTTAGTTAAACTTCCTTTTTTCATCAACTAGAAGCTACAAAAAAAATGCCAACAAAACCCCAAAATATGTGCATGTCCGGTTAAATATGTGTTAAACATAAACTATCTTTAGGTGGGTGTTACAGACCACAAATAACAATATGGACTACCAAGTCCGAGCACATTTTCTTCTTTAATTCGCAAGTAATATGAATAAAAGTAACGTATCCGAGGAACAAAAACGATTGGATGAGAACCGGTCCAAAACCAGTGATTGGCTTAAATGGGGACCCTATTTGAGTGAACGGCAATGGGGAACGGTACGGGAAGATTACAGTGCGAATGGAGACGCATGGAATTACTTTACCCATGACCATGCCCGAAGTAGGACCTATAGATGGGGCGAGGATGGTATAGCAGGAATATCGGACCGGTATTGCAACATATGTTTTGGCATTTCCCTATGGAATGGCAAGGATAGTATTCTAAAAGAGCGACTCTTTGGATTAGCGGGCCCAGAAGGTAACCATGGAGAGGATGTTAAGGAGTTGTACTATTATTTGGAGAACACTCCTACCCATTCTTATATGAAACACCTCTATAAATATCCCCAAAATGAATTTCCTTACTTGGAACTTGTACAGGAAAACAAAAAGC
>JBFHGV010000219.1:0-5943 GCA_041582955.1 Arenibacter sp. | reverse complement strand
CCCTGTCTTTGGCCCATTGTAACGGCAGAGGGGACAGAAATTACCAGGAAATATCCACTTAAGCCGGTTCAAGGGGAACGAGCAGACCATCCTCATCATATAGGTATGTGGTTGAATTATGGGGACGTGAACGGTATTGATTATTGGGGGCATTCAGAGGCTACACCTGAGGAGAGAAAGGCCTCTAGCGGTATTATACGGCATCAAGAGGTGGTGGGATCCCATGTAGATGGAAATCAGGCAACTCTAAAGGTCACAACCAATTGGGAAGGCGGGGGAAAAATTCAAATAAAGGAAGATATCAGTTTTCATTTTATGGATAGTGGCGCCATTAGAATAATTGATTGGATGAGTACCCTAACGGCCCAGGAAGACATTGTGTTTAACGATACCAAGGAAGGAATGTTCGCCATAAGGGTGAGTCGCGAGTTGGAATTGCCATCGGATAGACCGCTTACCTTGACCGATTTCCATGGTAGACCTGAACCCAAAAAAGTAATAGACAATAAATTGGTATCCGGAGACTATCTAAGCAGTGAAGGGATAACAGGTGAAGAGGTATGGGGAACCCGAGCCAAATGGATGAAGCTATTTGGGAAATACAAGGATAAAAAAGTGGCAGTGGTAATTCTGGACCATAAAAAAAATCCGGGGTACCCTGCATATTGGCATGCAAGGGGGTACGGACTTTTTGCCGTAAATCCACTGGGCCAAGAGGTCTTTTCTGAAGGCAAAGAAGTGATGAACCTGAGCTTGAAGAAGGGTGAATCTACCCGTTTTGCGTTCAGAACCCTTGTATGCTCAGAGGAAATAACGGACGAAGAGATAAATAACCTTTGGCTAGAATTTTCCGATTTGTATTAGGCTGTTTGTTGCCCAATATGGTGCCACGATCAGCATTAACCATTAAACCCAAATAGTATGGAGACCAACTTAAATTCAAGAAGAAGTTTTATTAAAAAAACAGCTGCCAGTTCGGCCTTTATTGCCACCGCAGGGGTTCTGCCCCAATTTAGTGCTAGGAGTTATGCCCGTATTATTGGGGCCAATGACCGAATACATATTTCCATGATGGGGGTAAATAGCAGGGGAAAGGCC
This sequence comes from Arenibacter sp., assembly GCA_041582955.1. Classification (GTDB taxonomy): domain Bacteria; phylum Bacteroidota; class Bacteroidia; order Flavobacteriales; family Flavobacteriaceae; genus Arenibacter. Next base: position 4,845 of record JBFHGV010000219.1, on the reverse strand, counting down.
TTGGCCCAAAACTTTGCCAGTCAGCCCAATGCTGAGGTGATACATATATGTGATGTAGACAGTCGCGCTGTGGTAAAATGTCTTGAGGCCGTAAAACAGCGTCAAAACAATGAAGCTAAAAGTTACGGGGATTTTCGGAAGTCTCTGGAGAGCAAGGATGTTGATGTTATGGTTATAGCGGCCCCGGATCATTGGCATGCTCCGGCCTCCCTCATGGCCATGGAGGCCGGAAAACACGTTTATGTAGAGAAACCTTGTAGTCACAACCCAAATGAAGGTGAAATACTGGTACAGGCGGCCAAGAAATATGGCAAGGTCATTCAGATGGGCAATCAAAGGCGTTCCTGGCCCAATGTGGTTGAAGGAATACAGGCCCTTCAAGATGGCGCTATTGGCCGTGTATATTTCGGAAAAGGTTGGTATACCAATAACCGCCAATCCATAGGTGTGGGGAAGCGAATGGCCGTGCCCAATTGGCTAGACTGGGACCTATGGCAGGGTCCGGCGCCCAGAATGGAATATAAAGATAATATCGTTCATTACAATTGGCATTGGTTATGGCACTGGGGAACTGGGGAGGCACTTAACAATGGTACCCATATGATAGACCTATTGCGTTGGGGGATGCAAGTAGACTATCCAGTTAGAGTTAGTTCCAATGGAGGGAGATATCGATATCAGGACGATTGGGAGGCTCCGGATACACAGGTGATCAATTTGGATTTTGCAGAGGGATTATCCATGTCATGGGAAGGTAGAAGCTGCAACGGTAAGCCTATAGAAGGGAGCTCGGTAGGTGTTATGTTCTATGGGGAAAATGGTAGTTTACTCATACCTGGGGGCAATAGTTATAGTATTTTCGATTTGGATGGTAAGCCAATTAAAGAGGTTAAAAATACACAATCTATAGATCCTAGGAACAAGGCCAATCCAGCAGAACTGTTGGACGCCCTGCATATTCAAAACATGTTCAATGCTATTATGAATGGTGACAGCTTAAATGCGGACATTGACTCCGGTCACAAAAGTACCTTGTTGGTACAGCTGGGCAATATTGCCCAACGTAGCGGCCGCTCATTAAATATAGACCCATCCAACGGGCATATTCTAAAGGATAGGGAGGCACAAAGCTTATGGGGGCGCTCTTATGAAAAAGGATGGGAAATGAAATTATAATAAAACACAAATGGCAAATAGAAGATCGTTTTTGGGAAAACTTGGCAAGGGGGCAGCATATTCAACCTTGGCACTAACCCTGCCCACACCTTTGTTATCACAAGGAAGCAGCGGCAAAGACCTGGTAAGGAAGAACAAGGTTATAGGGATTATAGGTGCCGAGAATTCACATACCAGGGGATTTGGAAAGATGTTTAATATGGACAAGAAATTTCCTGGATGGGAAGTTAAATACGTCTGGGGGGAAAAGGAGGATTTTGCCCTACAGGCTAAAGAAGAAGCGGGCATACCAGTCATAGTAAAAGATCCCGAGGAAATGCTGGGCCATATTGATGCCCTCATTGTAGACCACCGTTACGGCAACATGCATTTGGAAGCGGCCAGGCCCTTTGTAATGGCCGGGATTCCTACATTTATAGATAAACCCTTTTGCTATAGTAGTGATAAGGCTGAGGAATTTTTAAAATTGGCTAAAAAATTAGGCACTCCGGTAACCTCTTACAGCTCTATAGCCCATAGTTACGCCAATGATGATATGCGGAAACAATTGACAGAAATGGGCAGTATTAATCAGGTAACCTGCTATGGTAAGGCCGATATTAATTCCGTTTATGGTGGAATTTATTTTTACGGGGTTCACATGGTGGAGCCCTTAATTTATTTGTTTGATGAAAAGGTGGTATCCGCGAGGGTCAACGTCAATAAAAGAGACAACTTAAATAGCACGGCCAGTTTGGTATTTGAAAACGGGATGATGGCGACCCTGATCATTACCTCAAAAAAATATGGCTGGCAGACCTTTGTGGAAACAGATCAAGGGGTGGTAGAATTGAAATCCAAGGCCAAAAAGGTAGATCCAGATAAGAATTATGTGGATATGGTAACCATGTTCAATACGGGCAAGGAGCCGCGTTCCCATGATAGCATTGTACATGGTATAGCTATTTTGGAAGCAATGCATAAGTCGGTAAGCACTGGAAAATGGGAACCCGTAAATACCTGAATAAAGTTGTGACCTTTCAAACTTTTAACAAAACCCCTTTCTCTTGCCTTTGTTGTTTTAAGTGCAAACTGCAGGGATTCGGACAGTAAAAAAACGCTGTAGTGGTCAAGGGGAATCAGGATTAGCTTGTGCTCAATGAGATGGAAAGAAAAGCTGGATAGGCCCTCCTTTTTTGATGGATTTTGTTCAGAGGTTGGCCAAGTTTGGGAAGGTCCGATCTGTTGGAGGAATTTTGGAAAATAGAAGATGCGCTATTTGAAGACTGAACCTTGGTTGAAAGGGAAAAGGTGGTGGGTTTTGAATTTGGCTCCAAGGAATTGGACGCTATGTTCAAAAAGAGCAAGTAGTTAGATTATCCCCAATTCTTGGAAAAAAGGAAGGGACATATTGTCTTGCAAAACCATAAGGACGATGAACGGTTTAGAAATATTAAAATCCGTAGGATCAAATAAAGGTCTATAGGTACAGTTTACAGGGGTACAAGTCTTATTAACAGAATAAATTATTATGAAAATAAAGCGTATATCAATTATGGCAATTTTCCTATTGGTTAATTTGGGTATATCACAGTATGACGGGAAAAGTAAGGTTCAAGGGATACTGTACTCTGATAGGGAAGGGGTAACCCTGGAGATATCCAACGGAGAAATATCTTCTATTTCCCGTCAAATCCAAGATGGGAACAGTTCTGATATGTATCTTGCCCCAGGCCTTATAGATATTCAGATCAATGGTTATATGGGGGTAGATTTTTCTGGTCCCGACCTTAGTGTGGAGGGCGTTAGAAAAGCAACCAAAGCCTTGTGGACGGCGGGAGTCACCTCTTACTTCCCTACAATTATCACCAGCGATATGGATAGGATGAAGAAGAATTTTGCCATACTGGCCCAAGCGCAAAAAGACCCTGAAATAGGGAAATCTATTCCCGGATTTCATTTGGAGGGACCCTATATATCACCAATAAAGGGGTTTAGGGGTGCCCATTTGGAAAAGTATATCAAAAATCCAGATTGGGAAGAATTCATGGAACTCCAAGAAGCAGCAAATAATGGCATACGGCTAATTACCCTTGCACCGGAATTGCCAGGCGCTATTTCCTTTATACGGAATTGTGTAGCCACAGGTGTTACCGTTTCCCTTGGCCATCACAACGGATCGGCAGAAGATATTACGGCTGCTGTTGATGCAGGGGCAAAAATGGCAACCCATCTGGGCAATGGTTGTGCCAATGAGATCAATAGGCACCACAACCCCATTTGGCCCCAACTTTCGGACGACCGTATCACCCCTAGTATTATTGCAGACGGTTTTCACTTGACCAAGGAGGAGATACGTAGTTTTTATAAGGTAAAGGGAGCGGACAAAACTATTTTGGTATCCGATGCCCTGGACCTGGCTGGTCTACCACCAGGGGAGTATATCCGTGGAGAGCGCAGCTTATTGCTTACCCCCAATGTGGTTAAGTTGCCCAAGGAAAATGTTTTGGCGGGAGCAGCATCCCCTATTAGTGCTTGTATAGGGGTCATGATGAATTATACGCAATGTGGTATTAAGGAGGCAATTCAGATGGCCAGTACAAATCCAGCAAAATTATTGTTGTTACATGATTTGGGTGAAATTGCCCAAGGCAAGCAGGCCAATTTGGTACTTTTTAAGTTAGAAAATAATAAAATGGTCATCCATAAAACGTTCGTGTCCGGAAAGCTGGTTTATTCAAAAGATGAATTATAGCGGCATTTGGGGCTTGGTTCAGGAAGAAATATAAAATGTAGACACCTTTAAAGAATTAACCGCCATATGGGAAACAAAGCGATAAGCAAAAAAATAGTACTGGCACTTAGTGCAGTGGGGCCTGGACTTTTTCTAATAGGATACAATATTGGGACGGGAAGTGTAACCACCATGGCAAAAACGGGTGCGGAATATGGTATGGGGCTTTTCTGGGCATTGATGCTCTCTTGCATTTTCACCTATATTTTAATGGTGGCCTATGGTAAGGTAACCTTGGTGACCGGCCGGACTGCCCTCTATAATTTTAAACGGGAGTTTAAATGGGGATGGTTACTGTCTCTCTATATTATTTTAGTGCTGATAGTTGGCGAACTGCTGGCGCTCATGGGGGTAATGGGAATCGTTGCCGATCTGGTACAGGAAGGGCTACGTCTTGCCTATGGAGGGCTAATAGTTTCACGCGGGTATATTATATTGTTCTTTGTTGTGATACTGGCATTTTTTTTATGGTTTGGTCGTTATCAGGCTTTTGAAAAGGTACTGACCATTTTGGTTATTTTAATGGGGCTGTCGTTTGTGGTTGCCTTTGTTATGGTGCGGCCCGCGCTGTCTGATATCCTTTCCGGTATGGTTCCCAGTATTCCAGATACGCCCGGGGCTTTGGGATTGGTGGCGGCTATTACGGGAACAACTTGTTCTGCTGCGGTATTTGTAATGCGGAGCACGGTAGTGGCGGAAAAGGGATGGGGGATAAACGATTTAAAAAAAGAAAAGACCGATGCCTTTGTATCGGCCTTTATGATGCTTTTATTAAGCGGGATTATTATGGCGGTGGCTGCCGGGACCCTTTATGTTTCTGGTATGCGATTAGAAAATACGGTAGAGATGATATCCCTATTTGAACCCTTTGGGGGCAAGGTGGCCGCTTTTGTTTT
>JBFHGV010000218.1:0-5947 GCA_041582955.1 Arenibacter sp. | reverse complement strand
ATCCATAATCATAAGGTGATTGTTTGGAAATTGGATTGTAGGCGCCATCATTTTCATTCTGCACCCAACCATTGTCGCAGACATACACGAAGAGGGTATTTTCTGTTTGCCCCTTCTTTTCAATATAGTCCATTAGCTCTCCACATGTTGTATCGAACCATTCGCACATGGCCCAGTACTTGGCTACATACTCCGTAGGTGCTTTGGTCAAGTATTTCTGCAAAAGACTATCTGGTGGATTATGGGGCGAATGGGGTAAAAATGGCGCATACCACATAAAAAAGGGCTTCTTTTTTTCCAAGGCCAAATCTATATAGTTGTAAAGCGTGTCCATTCCTTTTCTACCAATTTCAAGACCATAATCGCCATGCCTTCCCCCACGCTCGGGATCACCGTGGGTCATGCCATAATCAAACCCTCCATTGGAATAATTTCCGATCCACCATTTCCCGGTTTGAAAGGAGAGGTAGCCTTTTTGCTTCAGCATTTTGGGCAAGGTATTCAGTTTTTTGAAATTTTCGATAACGGGAACATAGTTTTTGTCCCTCCATGGCAACGTCCAAGCCGGTTTTCCCTTTTTGTCATCGCCAGGAAGCACCCTATCATTACCCAAGACCATATGATGTCGCGGATAAACACCTGTTATAATAGATGCCAATGAAGGTGAACATAGTGAGGTGGGCACATAGCCATGCGTAAAAGTTCGACTTTCGCTGGCCAATTTATCCAAATTTGGCGTTTTAATATGGTCATGGCCCATAAAGCCGTAATCTGTCCAAGCCTGGTCATCCGAAAGTATAAACACAATATTTGGAGGTGCCTCCTCTTGCTGCTCCACAATTTCCTGTTTGACTTCCTTGCATGAAGTGAGTTGAATAGCTATCCATAACGTTAATACTACTAATGATAAATTTTTCATACCATATCAAATTTTAATATTTTAATTCTTGTGAGACACATATCTACGCTGCCTTAAACTTACTATTCTTATATATCCGTGGACAAACTTGTCCGTGTGCCCAAATTATATCCTTTGGGCCTTTGGTAATTTCACCAATTCCAATTGCCCTTGGCTCTTTATCATCCCAGTTTACTAATTTTCAACTAAAATAAGAAGATCAAGGGCAATAGAATTTGATGTATCAAAAACCTCCTCCTAATACCCAGGATTCTGTGTCATATTGGGATTAAGATCCAATTCATTATTTGGAATCGGGTATACCAACTTATCTTGGGTTATGGCAAAGGATTCTGGACCGAAGGCAATAAAATCTGGTGGAACCAGGGTAGGATCGGCCTTTTCCTTTATGCCATAGGCGGTGATAACCTCAATGGCCTTACCAGTCCTTACCAAATCGAACCAGCGGTGATTTTCAAATGCCAGTTCCACCCTTCTCTCTTGGGCTATTGCATTCCTGAAAGATGCCTGGTCCGGTAAATCGGTAGGGGTCAATTCTGGTAAGCCTGCACGGACCCTTACCCTATTTAACATAGTAAAGGGTGTTCCAGTTTGATAACTTTGTTCATTAATAGCCTCTGCAAGCATTAACATTGCATCGGCATATCTGTACACCGGCCAGTTATCCGGAGATCTTGAAAAATCGGGATCCGTGTCGTTATTATACTTGTTAACATAATAGAGTGGACTGGGATTCCTATCAAAATAAGCTACGGATATATCCTTTCTTTCATCATTGGGTTCATAGGCTTCCACCATATCCTTTGTTGGTATATTCCTTCCCGGAGAACTCTCTGGGCCAAGGACAACAACACCTCTGGAACCCACAGGTGCAAATTGGTAGATAAAATTGCTCGACTCGCCCTCCTGTCCCTCTTTAAATTGAACCTCAAAAATAGATTCTTTGTGGTTTTTATTTGCCGGGTCAAAGATGTCTGAATATTCGTCCAACAAATCATACTGATTGGATCCAATAATACTGTTGAGTTGATTTTGGGCATTGCCATATTCACCTCTTGTTAAGTAAACCTTGGCCAATAACATTCTAGCAGCACCTCTGGTAATACGGCCCACATCATTGCCAGTATAGGTCAAAGGCAAATTGGAAATTGCAAATTCGGCATCATCAACTATGGCCTGATATACCTCTGTGGTAGGATTTCTCCTTAGTGCAAACGCATCTTCCGCAGAACTCACAGGCTCTACCAGCAGGGGTACATCTCCCCAGTACCGCACAGCAACAAAATGATAAAATGCCCTAAAGAAACGCAGTTGGGCTTCCAACAATTTGGCGGAATCCGCATTTATTTCTGCGTTATTAAGATAAAACAAGGTTACATTACAATCCTTAATTCCACCGTAAATATTATTCCAAGCGTCCGAAATGGGACCCGCATCCGAGGTCATTTTGAACTGGTCCAAAAAGCCATATTGCCTTCCTCCTCCCAAGGAACCTTGATCCAAAAGGTTATCATAAGTGGTATTATCGGATCTACCTTCCTCCAAAAAATGGGCACTTAGAACATAATCCTGTAAACCTCCATAAACACCAAGCAGGGCTTGATCAAAATCTTCCTCTGTTTGGTAAAAATTACCTTCCGTTAAATAATGGTTGGGAGTAACATCTAAAAACTCTTCACTACAACCTAGGAACACTAATATTGAAACTATAAATAGTATCCTGCTCGACTTTAATATTGAACTATATTTTTTCATCACGGATATTTTAAAAATTAATATTGACACCAAGGGTGTATGTTCTGTTTATAGGATATGAAAAATCGTCCACACCCAATGCCTGTGGGTTGTTCCCAAAATTACTTACTTGGGGGTTCCAGCCAGAGTAACTGGTAAATTTCGCCAAGTTCTGAACGCTAAAATGGAAGCGCAGACTGGATATAAAGGTTTTCTCCAAGGCGGACACAGGTACTTGGTATCCTAGGGTAACATTCTTTATCCATATATGGTCCCCATCTTCCAGCCAAAGGTTGGAAGCGGCATGTTGACCAGGGTAATGGAGCGAAGGGATCAAACCTTTGCCCGGATCCTCCGGCGACTTCCATCTATCCAAAAATTCAGTACTTACGTTCCATCGTCCTTTTTCATTGTAGAGTACTTCGTTCAGCTGTGGAATAATTTGATAACCGAAAGCACCGGTAGTCAATATGGAAAGGGATATATTTTTGTAATTGATGACATTATTAAATCCTAGAATTGCTTTTGGGTGTGGATTGCCAATATGATCCCTATCAAGACCGCTTATTGCACCGTCTCCGTCAACGTCCCTATAAATATAGGCCCCCAGTTGTTTGGCACCAGGCCACCCATATAGGTTTGGATCATCCAATTGCTCCTGGGTATTAAAAATTCCATCAATAACATATCCTCGCAAGGAGCCCACTGGCAGGCCTACCTGGGTAACATTCCAAGTGGAGATAATCTGTGAAATTTCTTCCGGAAGATAGGTTACTTCATTCTTGATGAAGGATAGATTTAAATTGCTATTCCATGAAAAATTATCATTGTTGACACGGGCACCCAGTTCAATATCGACCCCTTTATTCACCATCTCCCCTATGTTCGTCCTTGTGGAGGCAAATCCGGAGGCCCTTGGAATGGAAAGGTTGAAGAGCATATCTTCCGTGGTTTTCTCAAAATAGCTAGCATTTAAGGTAATAGCGTCTCTTAAAAAGCCCATGGAAAGACCCAGGTCCAATTGTTTGCTGGTTTCCCATTTCAAGTTGCTGGCCCCCAAAGAAGTAAGTGATTTCCCTACCTGGATATTGTCGTTAAGTACATAATTGAAATTATTGTTCAGGTTATTGAGGTTAGGAATTGAAAGTATGGTCCCGAAACGATCAAAATCCCCAATGGCCGAATTTCCTGTGATACCATAGCTGGATCTCAATTTCAATTCGTTCATAAAGAAATCTTCCGGATAAAAGTTCTCCTCCGAAACTCTCCAGCCCACCGATGCAGAAGGGAAATTTCCATACTTATTATCGTCCCCAAATCTGGAGGATCCTTCCCTTCTGAAATTCACCTCTGCCAGATACTTGGATTTATAGTCATAACTAAGTCGGGCAAAATAGGCCGCCAAGGACCAGTTGGTCAAATCTGTTACCGCAGCATTAACTTCCGCAGCCTCCAGAAAATTCAAGGTATTGTCACTGGGAAATCCAGTGGCATTGATTGTCGACAATTCCCCTGTTTGCTTTTGGGCCGTATACCCCAACAAGGCACTAATGGAATGGTTTCCAATAGTGGTATCATAAGTTAGGAGATTATCGATGCCCCAATTGGTAATATCACTTTTTTGATTAGAGCCGGAATTTACGAAGGGCGGTGCTCCCGGTGAAAGGTTGGAAGCATTTCCAATGGCAAACCGTCCGATTGTACTTGGAGTAAACGTATTTATTTCCCTTGTCAGCAGACGTCCATAAAGTTGTGGTTTGTAATGCAGGCCGGGAAGGATTTGCATATCCACATTAATACTGGCATTTATATCCCTTTCTATTCTATTATTGGTAAGCGCATTAGCTTCGAATATAGGATTGGCATAGGCAAAATAACCTGGGGAATCAGCGGGAATATAAGGCTTAAGATCACCATTTTCATCATAAGGGGACTGTAAGGGACTAGCCGTTACGGCCTTCATAATAATTCCCCTGGAACCATCCTCAGGTATGGAATTATTGTCCGAAAAGGCAACAAACATATTGGAGCCCACCTTAAGCCAATCGCTGATAGTGGCGTCCAGGTTAGATCGGAGGGACAATCTTGAAAAATCGGTATTAAGAAGCACCCCTTCCTGATTTAAATAACCTGCAGAAACTACCCCCTTAAATTTACTGTTACCGCCCCTATAGGTAAGGTTGTGGTTCTGAAATACGGCACTTCGCATCAATAGGCTCTGCCAATCCGTACCACTGCCCGGAGCACTGTTCAGTGCGTCCATATAAATCTGTGGCACTGGAGTATTGCCCCCACTACGTGCGTTTATTTCTTGGACCCTTTCCAAATTGTATTGGGCATATTCCGGTGCATCAAGGGTTTGTGGACGCCAATTATCCGGAACTATTTGAAAACCACTGGAACCATTATAAGTAAGTTCACTTCTGGATTCCATTGCCTTTAGGGTCTGTATCAAGATAACCCCGTTGGTTCCCCTAGCTCCGTAGATGGAGGTGGAGGCCGCATCCTTTAAAACGGTAATTTTTTCAATGTCATTGGGATTAAGACTTTGGGGAATACCATTGCCAACAGGAAAGCCATCAATGACCACCAGGGGTTCAATTCCTGCATTAATAGAACTGATTCCCCTTACCTGTATGCTGGGAGCCTGACCTGGAGAACCATTACTTTCGCTAATGGTAACACCGGACACCCTACCCTGCAGGACCTGCCCAGAAGTTGAATTGGGCATATCTTGTACACCGCCCATATCCACTTCGGAAACGGCAGAAGTTATTTTTTTCTTACTTTGGGAACCATAACCTACTACTACCACTTCGTCCAAACCAGCTGCACTTTCTTCCAACGTAACATTTATGGTACTTTGACCGTTAACAGCAACTTCCATGGTGGCAAATCCAATATAGGAAACCACTAAAGTGGCATTTTCATTGGAAACCTCTATAGTGTAGTTGCCATCAAAATCTGCAGTTACTCCATTGGTAGTACCCTTTTCCACAATATTGGCCCCAGGCAAAGGGTTGCCGTCATTGTCCGTGACTACTCCACTAATGGATAGTTGCATCTTTTTGGACTCAACAAGCTTGGGGTTTTTCTTCAAGAAAATAGCTCCGTTGTCAGAAAACTGAAAATCAATGTCGGTGAGCATGGCACACTTGTTCAGCAGGACACCTACCTTGACCGTACCCTTCTTTATTTCCACAAGGGGACTTCCTACAAAAAGATCCGATCTATAGATGAAATTGTAATCGGTCTGTTTTTTAACAACTTCCAACACCTCTTCCAAAGAAAGTT
>JBFHGV010000217.1:0-5957 GCA_041582955.1 Arenibacter sp. | reverse complement strand
GAATTGGTACAACAACGATTAACCCCCTTGCAATTAAAAGTGGAAGGAGCGGTTTCCAATGCAGATTCGCTTTTGATGAATGTGAACGATATATTGGATCCAAAAACCAAAAAGGACCTTAGGGAGAGTATAAGAGGCTTAAATGAGTTGGTGACAAGTTTTCAGGGTAGTGCCAACAGTCTTAATTCACTGTTGACCGAGAACAAGGATGAACTGGATAGTTCCATAAGTAACTTGAATGCTATGACCACTAACTTTAATAGGCTGTCCGATACCTTGGTGAATGCGGGATTGGGCACAACCATAAAGGGACTGCAGGTTGCTATGGGGAATATTAACGATATGATGGCAAAAATTGAAGACGGAGAGGGATCATTGGGGAAATTGGTGAATGACAAGGCCCTCTATAATAACCTTACTGATGCCTCAAAGGAACTGGATCTTTTATTACAGGATTTCCGTTTAAATCCCAAGCGCTATGTAAATGTTTCCGTCTTTGGTAAAAAGCAAGTAGAATATACCCTTCCTGAAGAAGACCCGGCCGAAAAATAGAAATTAGATTATGGAATATATTCCCAATATTGTTTTTGCAATTGTACTTTTCCTTGGGATTGGATACTTTGTAAAAAACGTTAAAAAACTGTCCCGTAATATTAAACTGGGCAAGGAGGTGGATACTAGTGACAACAAGCCGCAACGCTGGAACAATATGGTGCGGATAGCACTGGGACAAACAAAAATGGTGGTAAGGCCTATTCCGGGAATCCTTCATATCATTGTGTACCTAGGCTTTATCATAATCAATATAGAGGTATTGGAAATTATTATCGATGGCCTTTTGGGTACGCATCGGGTTTTTTCATTTATGGGTGGTTTTTATAGCTTTCTAATCGCTTCATTTGAGGTCTTGGCAGTAATGGTCATTGTGGCCGTAGTGCTTTTTTGGGTACGTAGGAATCTAATTAAACTGAAGCGTTTCCTAAACCCAGAAATGAAAGGCTGGCCTAAAAAGGACGGTAATTTAATATTGTATATAGAATTGGTGCTAATGCTGCTATTTTTGACTATGAATGCAGCAGATTTTCAATTACAGCAATTGGATGCGGCAAATTATACCAAGGCTGGAGCTTTTCCTGTAAGTCAATACATAGCAATTTTATTTCAAGAATTGCCCATTTCTACCCTTATATTGATTGAAAGAACGGCTTGGTGGGCACATATCCTTGGTATATTGATGTTTTTGAATTATTTATACTATTCCAAGCATTTACATATTCTATTGGCTTTTCCCAACACCTACTATGGTAAGTTAAGACCAAAGGGACAGTTAGATAATTTGGAGGCCGTTACCAAGGAAGTTCAATTAATGATGGATCCAGTGCCGATCCTTTTGCCGCAACTGATGAAAATGCGCCGGAACCAGAAAAATTTGGCGCTTCGGACGTAATGGATTTAAAGTGGGTGCAATTGATGAATGCCTATACTTGTACCGAATGCGGTAGATGTACAAGTGAATGTCCGGCCAACATTACCGGCAAAAAACTATCCCCACGTAAGATTATGATGGATACCAGGGATAGGTTGGAGGAAGTGGGCAAAAATATAGATGCCAACAAGGGAGAGTTTGTTCCGGATGGAAAACAGTTGTTGGGCGATTATATTAGTCATGAAGAACTCTGGGCCTGTACATCGTGTAATGCTTGTGTGGAGGCCTGTCCTGTTAGTATTGATCCCCTGTCTATTATTATGGATATGCGTCAATATTTGGTGATGGAACAATCGGCGGCACCCTCGGATTTAAACAATATGATGGGTAATATAGAAAATAATGGGGCACCATGGCCATTTAACCAAATGGATAGGTTAAACTGGAGCAAGGAAGCTTAATATAACATATCGTTAGGATGGATAATGAATTGAAAGTACCAACAATGGCAGAACTTACTGCTGCAGGACAACAACCGGAAGTGTTGTTTTGGGTAGGTTGCGCAGGGAGTTTTGATGATAGGGCAAAAAAGATTACCAAGGCTTTCGTTAAAATTTTAAATAAGGCCAAAGTTAGTTTTGCGGTATTGGGCACAGAAGAGAGCTGCACTGGGGATCCTGCAAAAAGATCGGGGAATGAGTTTTTATTTCAGATGCAGGCGGTTACCAATATTGAAGTATTAAATGCCTATGAAGTGAAAAAGGTTGTTACGGCCTGTCCACATTGTTTTAATACCTTGAAAAATGAATATCCAGGACTAGGTGGCAATTATGAAGTGGTACACCATACCCAGTTCCTGAAACAATTGTTGGCGGAAGGAAGGATAACCATGGAAGGTGGTCAGTTTAAGGGCAAGAAAATTACCTTTCATGATCCCTGTTATTTGGGAAGGGCCAATAATGTTTACGAGGCTCCCCGTGAGCTTATCCGGAAATTGGATGCGGAATTGGTGGAGATGAAAAATTGTAAAAAAAAGGGGTTATGCTGCGGTGCAGGTGGAGCTCAAATGTTTAAGGAGCCCGAAAAAGGAGATAAGGATATCAACATAGAACGCACGGAACAGGCACTGGATACTAAACCGGATATTATTGCCGCCGGCTGTCCTTTTTGTAATACTATGATGACCGATGGTATCAAAAATAAGGAAAAAGAGTCTGAGGTAGCAGTATTGGATATCGCCGAACTCATAGCCAAGGCAGAGGATCTGTAAAACGGAAGTTGTTGGATTTATAACAGTAAGGTGCCCTGTGTACCTATAATTTTAAATCAACAATTACCAAAGCATGTAAACAACCACACTTTAGATCGACCAAGGATTAAACCAAATGGATTATTGCTAAACGATGCCCCAAAAAAAGTTTTGGAAGGGTATTTGATGGTAGAATATAAAACATATAAAATGCTAGTAGAATTTAATAAGTTGCCAGATGCATCCAGGGTTTGGATCTTTCAGGCAAGTAGAAGTTTTTCTGAGGAGGAATTAGAGCAGGTTCAACACCAATTGGATAATTTTATAAAGGACTGGACGGCCCATGGCAGTGACCTAAGGGCAGGCTATGAAATCAAGTATAAAAGATTTATTGTCCTTGGTCTGGACCAATCCTTGAATGCAGCTTCTGGTTGTTCCATTGATGCTTCGGTGCGTTTTATCCAAGAATTGGAGAAACAATATAACTTGGAACTTTTGGACAAAATGAATGTTTCGTACAAGCAAGGAGAATTTGTTGCCTATAAACCATTGGCCGACTTTAAAAAAATGGCGAAACAGAAGGCGGTATCCAAGAATACCATCGTGTTCAATAATTTAGTGACCAATAAACATGAGTACCTTAATCATTGGGAGGTACCTGCGCAGGACAGTTGGCATAGCCGTTTTATGTAATTGGCACCAAGGACTACTTTTCTTGAGGCGAATTTATAGGATGTTCGCCAAATAAGTATAATTTTTTAAATAATTGTTAGTTACCATCAAAGATGGATTTCTTTATGCGCAAAAACCACATAGTTTTTTTATTTTTTATATCACTATTTTCACTTCAGGGTCAAATAAATCCTTTAGTTACCAAGGATAGTCTGGCGCAGCGGGCTTGGGTAGAGGCTACCTATGGCAAAATGTCATTGGATGAACGATTGGGACAATTGTTTATGGTAATGGTGAATTCTGATCAGGATAGGGCCAGTACAGAAAAAGCCAAAAAATTAATTAGGGACCATCATATTGGTGGTGTAATATTTTCTACGGGTGGGCCAGTAAGACAGGCTCAGATGACCAATGACTTTCAGGGCATTTCCAAAACACCGCTGATGATCGGTCTGGATGCTGAATGGGGCTTGGCCATGAGATTGGATTCTACCTATGCCTTTCCTTGGAACATGACCTTAGGGGCTATTACTGATAATGCCATAGTGGAAAAAGTAGGATACCAAATTGGCAAGCACGCAAAAAGGTTGGGAGTGCATATTAATTTTGCTCCGGACGTAGATATTAATACCAATCCCAAAAACCCCATTATTGGTAACCGTTCCTTTGGTGAAGATCGTGAAAATGTAGCCCAAAAGGGAGCAGCTTTTATGAAGGGAATGGAAAGCGCGGGTGTGTTGTCCAGTGGAAAACATTTCCCGGGCCATGGGGATACTGCGGTTGATTCGCATAAGGCCTTGCCTATAATCAATTTTAGTAGGGAGCGTTTGGATAGTATAGAATTGTATCCCTATAAAAAACTGATCAAGGAAGGGTTGAGCAGTGTTATGGTGGCACATTTAAGCGTACCCAGTTTGGAAATAAGGGAGGGTTATCCTTCTTCGCTCTCCGAACAGATTATTTCGGGGGTACTTAAGGAACAACTAAACTTTAACGGTCTTGTATTTACCGATGCCCTGAATATGAAGGGAGTTTCCAATTTTGCCAAGGAGGGAGAAGTAGAACTATCGGCATTCTTGGCAGGAAATGATATTCTCTTGATGCCCTTGGATGTAGCCAAGGCAAAGGGCAAACTGTTGGAAGCCTATAATAATGGGCGAATTACAGAACGGCGACTCGCTTATTCCGTAAAAAAAATATTAATGGCAAAGTACAAAGTGGGGCTTCATCAATACAAACCCACAGTATTGGATAATCTATATGAAGACTTAAATTCCTTGGAAGATGAGCAGTTGTATGAAGAGGCAATAGAGCATGCCATTACGGTGGTTAAGAACGACTTTTCCTTAATGCCGATCAAGAAATTGGAGAATAAGAAAATTGCCTATGTTAAATTTGGGGACGATAATAGTGAACCTTTTTTAGCGGAATTGAACAAGTATGCCAAGGTTACCCAAATTAATGGTAAGGACATTGCTACCTTAAAGAAAAAACTGGGTGATTATAATTTGGTAATTATTGGTTTGCACAAGAGTAATGAAAGCCCTTGGAAGCCCTATAAATTCACGAAGACCGAGCTGTTTTGGTTGGGGGAAATAGCAAGGCTGCGGAGCTCAAATTTAATTCTTGCACTTTTTGCCAAGCCATATGCGCTGTTGGATGTGCCTACTTTTGAAGGTGTTGATGCAGTGGTAGTGGGATATCAGAACAGTGCGATAGCCCAAGAAAAAACGGCTCAAATTATTTTTGGGGCCATTCCGGCAAAAGGTATTTTACCGGTAAGTTCTCATGGTGCTTTTCCGGTAAATACCGGTATTCCAATGGCGTCCTTAATGAGATTGGGATATAGTATTCCAGAAAGGGTAGGTTTAAGTTCCCATAAATTGGCCAAAATAGATGAATTGGTCCAGAATGGTCTGGACTCCTTAATGTTCCCCGGTGCGCAGGTGGTGGTGGCTCGGAAGGGAAAAGTAGTGTATAACAAGGGCTTTGGTAAACCAACCTATCAGTCCGAAGAAGAGGTGACTCCTGGACATATATACGATTTGGCTTCTTTGACCAAGATATTGGCAACATTGCCAATGGTCATGAAGATGGAAGAAGAGGGGGCTATCGCATTGAACAATACTTTTGAGGAGCTTATACCGGAATATTCAAAATCCGAGTTAAAAGATGTTACCGTTCTAAAGGCATTGTCCCATTACGGTAGGTTGCCGGCATGGATTGCCTTCTATATAGATACGCTGGATGATAAAAGAAAGCCTTCCAATCTGTTTTACAGGAACCATGCAACTCAGGGATATTCGGTGAAGGTGGCCGAAAAACTATACCTTACTGATATGTATAATGATTCCATTTACAATAGGATAGGCAGGCAACATTTAAAGTCCAACCGATACCGTTACAGTGATGTGGCTTATTATGTTATGAAAAAATATATTGAAGATGCCCATAATAGGCGTCTTGATAGTTTGGTAGATGAATTTTTATATAAGCCCCTAGGCGCCACCCATACCGGATTTAATCCATTGGATAAGTTTTCAAAAAGTAATATTGTCCCTTCTGAGGAAGATAATTACTACAGATACCAGACCGTACAGGGATATGTTC
>JBFHGV010000216.1:0-5958 GCA_041582955.1 Arenibacter sp. | reverse complement strand
CTCCATCGTTATCCAGGTCACCAACGGCAGTGGCTCCCGAAATCAGAGTATCTTTTACCATCCAATTGCCAGACATGTCCCTAAACTCCAAATTGCCTCCCCCTTTAAATATATAGTTATGGGTGGCCCCAGAGGGCATCAGATCCAGGGCCTGCTGATCTACAAGTTTGGTATTGTTAAGTTTATTTCTAATCTTATCATCGGAGGCAAACTTTATAAAATCCAAATCGTTAGGCCTTTTTGGTATACCGTTGGATATAAACACATCTTGTTCCCCATCTTGGTCATATTCACCAAAAAGCGCGCTCCAGCTCCAGTCCGTTGCCGCTATACCACTCATAAGTGCCGTTTCTGCATATGGGGCATGCTGATTATTAACAAACAACATATTCCTGGAATATTGATAGTGGTACCCAAAACGTTCTACCCTTAGTTTTTGGGTCTGGGTATGATCATCCCCTTCCGAGGACTTAAGCACTTTTTCGTCTTCCGGGAGCATATCCAAGGAAAGCAGATCGGGCCAACCATCACCATTGATGTCCGCCACATCATTACCCATGGAAAACTTACTGATATGTCCAAAGAAACGGCGTAACTCTTCGGTAAAGGTGCCATCACCATTGTTCAAATAATAATAATCGTCTTCATGAAAATCATTGCCCACATAGATATCCGGATAGCCATCTTGGTTAAAATCGGCCACTGCAATTCCCAGTCCGTATCCATTGGCCCCACCATAGATCCCGGCTTCTTCGCTGACATCAACAAAAAAACCGCCATCATTGCGCAACAGTTTATCCCCAGACTGCTGGTTACGCTTATAGCGCACCTCTGCTTTACCGTATGATTGTTGGGTATGTACAGCGTGGTTAAGCAGATACATATCTAAGTCACCGTCCAAATCATAGTCTAAAAATGCTGCAGAACTACTATAGGTATCAAAATCGAGCCCGTATTGGGCGGCACTCTCGGTAAACGTATTATCCCCATTGTTTATAAAGAGTTCGTTCTGTCCGTTAAAACCGTTTATTCCCACCACGGCACAGACATAGATATCCAACAGGCCATCCCCGTTAACATCTCCCATTACCGCCCCGGTGTTCCAGGTACTTTCCCCTGATATGCCTGCCGTGGCACTAATATCCTTAAACTTTAGGTTGCCTTCATTTAAATACAATTTATTTTTTACTTGATTTCCGGAGAGAAAAACATCGGGCAGCCCATCTTCATTAATATCGCCAATAGCCACCCCTCCTCCATTATAGAAGTACAAATAGTCCAAGATGTTCAATTCATCTGTTTCCGTAATGGTATTCTGAAAACCCACTCCAGTCTCATCAGAAGACGGATTTATAAAAACCTGGCCTTCCCTACCGGAACAGCCCAAGAAAAAAGTAGTCACTAAAACATATAAATAGCACTTATTCATTAAGAGAAAATACTTTTGGTTTGTTGTTGTTAATGGCTGCAATAATAAATCGCTTTCCGTTTTTATCCTTAATCTGTTCAATGTGTTTCACCTCATCTTTTATAAAGAAACCACTTTCGTCATGGTTTTGCCATTCAAAGTTTAGGCTATCCTTACCTAGCAATATAGTGCCATAATTGGCGTCTAAACGGGAATATTGGGGCTTGAACTCAAAATTGTTGCCTCCCATAATCAGGTCTAGGTAACCGTCTTGGTTTATATCGGCACAGCTAATACCACACACACAGGACATTTGCACCCTTCCCGGTAATTTTTTAATAGTGAATTTACCCCCTCCCTCATTGATGGCTATTACTGACTCCTGCAACACGGCTTCCTTTACAATAGAGTTATCAAAATTTTCACCTGTAAACAACTCTCCAATTGTTTTTTGGGCATATTCAGACGCCTTGAGGTTTTGTTTTTTTAGGGCCACCATTTGGGTGGTCAATTCCTTTTTTTGATGAATGGGATAGTCTTTCCCATTAATATTTCGGGTGGTAATCTGCTCAATGGTACCATTATTGTCAAAATCGTTCACCCACATTTTCATTGGGTTTTCACTGGAAGCAGAATAGGGCACATTACTCCCTTGGTTGCCCAAAATTAAATCATAATCCCCATCCTTGTCCAAGTCTTCGGCCTCCAATGTATTCCACCAACCGGTTAAACTGTCCAAAGTTGTATTTAATTTGGACAGTCTTTTCCCAGTGTTCCTAAAGACCATAGGGCTTCCCCAATCAGAGACCGTTACAAGGTCTTGTTTGCCATCTCCATCCACATCGGTCCAAATGGCATCTGTTACCATGCCTGCTTTTCTAGTGTCATAGGCCAGTCGTTCTGTAGCATCCACAAAAGTTCCATCCCCCTTATTTTCCAAAAAGAGATGATCTGGATCCAAGCCGTAATTCCCTACAACACTCCTAGATCCAATAAAGACGTCCATATCTCCATCCCCGTCAAAATCATTGGGAGCAATGACCGAAATATTTTTAAAAGTACTGGGCAAGATTTCCTGTGAGGCCTTAAACACCCCCTCTCCATTGTTGATATATAACCTTGGGCGGTATTGCTTTTCATCGCCTACCTGGTTGCCCGCATTGCCCACCATTAAATCCATATCCCCGTCCATATCCACATCCAGAAATGCCGCGGCCACATCCTCCAGCCCAGCATCCTTTTCAAAAGCATTTTGTTGACTCTGGATGAGTTGGCCATTGCCCTTGTGCAGATACAGTATTCCAGCCTGTCGAGGTCCTCCTCCTATATATACATCTTCGTTTCCATCCCCATCAACATCTGCTACAGCCATAGCTGGCCCTTCCTGTGATAGCATTTTGGATATTAGACCTTCATAATCAAAATCATTATAATTGTTTTCTTTATGCGCCAGCAGTTGGCCATTGTCCAATTCCGTACTCAAAGGATTTTTAACACCCTGTTGAACAGGATAGTACACCTCCTTGGCTTCCGTTTCTTTTAAAGTAAGAAATTGATTGGCCTTTATGTTCTCAAATTTTTGGGTTAGATCATTGGGCCATAGGACCCGCATGGAATCTATGACCGTATTTTTGCCCAAGCCAATGGTCATTACATACTCCACAGAAGATTGGAACCCACGCGACGGCATTAATTCCTGCACTAAGATCTGGTCATCAATATAAAGTCTTACACTGGCACCAATAGCAAATGTATTACTGCCACTACCTTCAAATTTTAGTTTAAGGTAATTGTGATCCCTCATTTTATCACTGTGATTTTCATAAACAAATGATTCGGTATTCACGTTGTTCACCACAATATCCAGATCCCCGTCGTTATCCAAATCCCCATAAGCTGCGCCATTGGACATACTGGGCAATCCCAACCCCCAATTACTGGTTTCATTGGTAAAGGTAATATCTCCATTATTCCTATATGCATAATTGGGCTGGGGCTTAATAGGCATTTTGGCTATAATGGAGTCTATGGATTCCTTTTCTCCGGTAAGTGCCATTTTTTGGATAATTTCGTTGGCAAAGAAATCTACAAAATCCAAGTCGGTCAAATCGTGGTTTATACCATTGGTAATAAAGATATCGCGTAGGCCATCGTTATCCATATCAAACAAAAGCCCGGCCCAGCTCCAATCGGTCTTTGCTACACCGCTGTAGTAGGCTACTTCAGAAAATGAATTGTTGCCATTGTTTAACTGCAGGGTGTTCTGTATGTATTGTTGATAGAAGTCCTTGCTTTGTTTTAGTTTAAACACATTATACCCTTCAAACTCCATGACCGATTTCACCCTTTGATCCCCTTCCGGAAGCATATCGGTTATAAAGATATCTGCATGACCGTCATTGTTGATATCTGCCATATCTATTCCCATGGCGGACAAACTTAAATGTGAGGTCCAACTTTCTATTTCTTCTGTAAAGGTGCCATCCTTTTGATTAATATAAAGATAATCCCTTTCATAAAAGTCGTTGGAGACATAGATATCCGGATAGCCGTCCCCATTAAGGTCGCTTACCATTACCCCCAAACCAAAACCTATTAAGCTACCGTATATCCCGGCCTCTTCACTCACATCCACAAACTTACCATCGTCATTTCGCAGTAGCATATCCCCTACGCCCTTAAAAATATCGGGCACACCTTCCCAATCCTGTGCCCTTACCTCGCGTTGTTCGGCATACCCAAGACTACTCACTGGAACGTTGCTATTATTAAGAATATAGGCATCCAGGTCCCCGTCCTTATCATAGTCGAAAAAAGAGGCATGTGTAGAAAAGCCCGTTTTGGCAAGGTTGTACTCGGCGGCCATCTCCGTGAAGGTAAGGTCTCCATTATTTATATAAAGGTCGTTATCATGATTGTTCCCTTCCATATTCCCTGCGTTGCTAACATAGAGATCTAGAAATCCGTCATTATTGATATCCACCATGGTTACCCCTGTAGACCAAGGCTTATTACCCCCTACTCTAGCAGTTTCAGTAATGTCCTCAAATTTAAGCCCCCCTTTGTTCAGGTACAGCTTATTGGAAACCATGTTCCCTGTAAGATAAATGTCCGGCAAGCCATCATTATTGATATCACCAATGGCAACCCCACCACCATTGTAAAAATTACGGTACTTAAAAATGTTGAAATTCTTCTGGTTCACCACCTTATTTACAAAACGGACACCGGTGTTCTCCGGTTTAAGCAATGAAAACAGGGTTTCCTGCCCGTCCTCGATAATTACTTCCTTCTCTTTTTTGGCAGTACATGAACCCAAGAACACAATAGCCATTAAAAAAAGGCATAAGCCCATATTACGTTTCCCCATATATAATTATCATTTTTTAGACTATAAGTAGCTACAAACCCTATATATTTCGTTGGCTGTATTTTTTCTGATTTTGTATTGGCAAGTGCTTCCATATTGATCTAACATAAGCACTGGAAAACACCAACTGTAACATCCACATAAACAGCTGTTTACAAATTCACTAAAGAATGGCTACGCCACAGCTTCTTATTGACCTCCCACAATGGGAATGCAAAGATCAATGGCTCCTAGCTTACTACAAGCAATATAACCAAAGTTAAAGAAATAATGAGCGCTGGCCATGTTAATAAATAGGTAGATATCCAACATAAAATAGCATATAGATAATTTTTTTTATCACATTTTGTGATAAATCAAGTTTGCTTGCCCAATATTATAAATAATCCAATATATTTAGCCCCTACAACCAATAAATATTACACATACAATGCTTGGAATTCTATCTTTCATAGGTTTTACCTCATTAGTTGGTTTAATTGCCTATTTAGCTACCCGAAAAACAGATGAAAGCTCATCCGATGGTTATTTTCTCGGGGGCAGAAGTCTAACTGCCGGGGTAATCGCTGGCTCTTTGCTTTTGACCAATCTTTCTACCGAACAAATAGTTGGTCTCAACGGAAGCGCCTATACCGATGGCCTTTCGGTAATGGCATGGGAGACTTTGGCAGCCATTGCCATGGTAGTGACCGCCGTATTTTTATTACCTAGGTATTTAAAGGGAGGTCTAACCACTATTCCCCAATTTTTAGCAAAAAGGTTTGATGTAACCACTAAGACCATAACCTCCGGATTGTTCCTAACAGGCTATGTTGTGGTGCTTTTACCTGTGATCCTGTATTCTGGATCGGTAGCCATAAGTGGTATGTTCAATGTACCCGAATTACTCAATGTTTCGGATAAGACAGCCCTTGTGATCTGTATCTGGGGTATAGGGATCGTAGGGTCTATTTATGCGGTATTCGGCGGACTCAAAGCGGTGGCGGTTTCTGATAGTATCAATGCGATCGGACTCATTCTCGGGGGGATATTGATCCCTGTTTTCGGGTTGATGGCTATAGGAGACGGGCATGTGTTTCAAGGCCTGGAGAACCTGATGGCAGCCAATCCGGAACGGTTCGACTCCACGGGGGAAGCCGGGCAGGAGGTTCCATTTTCTACCATCTTTACAGGAATGATG
>JBFHGV010000215.1:0-5964 GCA_041582955.1 Arenibacter sp. | reverse complement strand
GATTTTGGGGATGGAACTACTAGCAGTGAGAAAAACCCGGTACATGTTTATTCTGACGGTGGTTACTATACTGCCAAGTTAACGGCCACATCTGCGGATGGAAGTTCTATTAGCAAGGAAGTGAAATTGGCCTTGGATATTACGCCTTATGTATTGTTGACAGGAGGTGCCACGGCGGAAAGTGGTAAAACCTGGAGAATTTCTTCCGGAAGTTCCGCTAATGATTACTTTGCCTATGCCAATGCCGAGCTCACCCCGTTTCCTGGTGCTCCGAACCCATTGCCTGCCGGTATTTTTGGATCTGGGTTAGGTATGGGTGAAATTTATGAGGATGAGTTTACCTTCTACTATGACGGAGGCTACGCACACGATGTAAAAGCAGATGGTGCGGCTTTTAGTGGGTATCTTTATCAGTATGTAACTACTGGGGGTGCAGGTATCGTAAATGGTGGTGGGGTTGATTTTGGACTCTGTACAGGTGTTTTTACACCTGAATTGGATGCTACTTTTACATATGTAGAGAGTGATAATTTTGAAACTTCTTCGGCGATAGAGCCAAGTGGAAAAGTGTCCTTTAATGGTGTAAGTACGCTCAGTTTTTCTGGATCCGAGTTTATAGGCCTATTGGATTTTGAACGTAGAGTCATCATTCAGAATATCACCGATAAATCAATGCGTCTGGTCATGTTTTTAGCTGCCTCCCAAGATGCAATTGGGGTAAATACGAATGCCGTTATATTGACCTTTGAAGCTGTTGAATAATTATTAATAGATTACAAGTAGATAACCAATTATATACATTAAATATGGAGATACACTATTCTATAAAAGACCATGTGAGGAAATATATTTGTTCCTTACTTTTTCTGACCTTGCTATTGGCTGGTCATGCCTTATCGGCCCA
Source organism: Arenibacter sp. (assembly GCA_041582955.1). Taxonomy (GTDB): domain Bacteria; phylum Bacteroidota; class Bacteroidia; order Flavobacteriales; family Flavobacteriaceae; genus Arenibacter. Next base: position 5,060 of record JBFHGV010000215.1, on the reverse strand, counting down.
GAATACTTTCCTGAAGGTTACGGGTACGGTCACTTCTGCAGAAGATGGTATACCCTTGCCAGGGGTAAGTATTATTTTGAAGGGAACCAATACTGGTAAGATTACCGATTTTGATGGTACTTACAGTTTAGATGTACCTAATGGAATTGGTACTCTTGTTTTTTCTTATTTGGGTTTCGAGACACAGGAGATAGGTGTTAACGGCCAATCGGCAGTCAATGTTGTCATGAATCCCAGCGCACAAGAGCTTGATGAGGTAGTGGTTACAGCCTTGGGAATAAAGCGAGAGGATAAGTCGTTGGGGTATTCCGTGGAAAAGGTAGTTGGTCAAGAGTTGACCCGTGTTGCGAACCCTAACGTTGTAAATTCCTTGTCAGGTAAAGTGTCAGGGGTCACTATTAACAGTACAGGAGGCACAGGGTCTTCGGTAAGTATGGTAATTCGCGGAGCCATCTCCTTAAGTTCTGATAACCAGCCATTATTTGTTATTGATGGTGTTCCGGTGGAGAATTCCCTCAATAACATTGGAGGCTTCGGCGATAGAAACCCAGTTGATTACGGAAATGCCATTTCAGATCTTGATCCTGAGAGCGTGGCTAATGTTACGATATTAAAAGGAGCCAGTGCTGCGGCGCTTTATGGTACTCGTGCGGGGAACGGTGTTGTCCTGATTACCACAAAAAGAGCCAAAGCTGGTGAAAAGATGAAGATAGAATTTACATCTAATACGGTTTTTGACATTCCTTACAAATTTATTGATACGCAATCCCGATTTGCTACTGGTTATTTATCATATTCACCTGAATCAGAAGGTGGGAGTATGATAATGCCCGATGCAATACCTGCTGGTGGAAATGGTGGGCCTGAATTGGATAAAGGTTATTTTGCGGTACAATGGAATTCCCCGTTGGACGCGAATGGGGTTCCTATCCCAACGGAATTAAAATCATATCCAAATAATATTGAGAATTTTGTCAACACGGGAATCACAACTACAAATAGTCTGGCAATTACTAATAGCTCCCAGTGGTTAAACCTTAGGTTTGGGGTCTCTACTATGGACAATACAGGGATTATTCCTAATTCCGATATGCAGCGGAATAGTTATAATTTATCCGCAACTTCCAATTTAAATAATAAACTCACGTTTAGTACCAATTTGAATTTTGTACACAGTTATGCCAAAAATAGGCCTGCTTCCAATAGGGGCACCAACCCTCTGGAGTCAGCTTACTATGTGCCGCCGAGTATTGATATTATGGCGATAAAGGACTACAAGCTTCCAGGTAATGAAGTATACAATTTTTCCGATGATTACCCTAATCCATGGTTTATGGCCAATGAGATTAACAATGGATATTCTAGGTACAGACTGTACGGAAATATGGCAATGGAATGGAACGTATCACCGGAATTTACAATTAAGAGTAGCTATAATATTAACAATTTCAATCAGACCCAAGATACAAAAATGGCTCCTGGTTATAGTAGGGAACCAAACAATGGAACCTATGGTATCGCCAAATCAGATGGTTTGGAGACAAACATAGATTTGCTGGCAACCTATGCCAAAAAATTTGAAGGCTTTGATTTGTCTATCTCAGGAGGAGGAAACCTAATGTATCAGAAACAAACTGGTGTCAGTACTTCATCAGCTAACCAGGCGGGACTTATAGTGCCTAACTTATTCACTATAGATAACATTGCCCCAACATCTTTACGTTATTCCAGCTATTCTCACGAACGGGGCATAAACAGTATTTATGGACTGGCCAATTTTGGGTTTTGGGATATGTTGTATTTGGATATTACTGCTAGGAATGATTGGTCCAGTACGCTGCCAGTAGAAAATAGATCTTATTTTTATCCCTCTGGATCCTTGAGTTTCTTGCTCAGCGAATTGATAGATATTCCAAAAGTTGATCTTTTGAAATTTAGGGGCGGTTATGCCGAGGTTGGGAACGATACCGATCCTTATCAATTGGATACTTATTATAATAATGGAGGCTATTGGGGAGATGCTATAATGTACGGGGCAGGTTCCCTGAATACTCCGAACCTTGAGCCGGAAAGAGCCCGTTCCTGGGAATTGGGTCTGGATATGGCTATGTTTAAAAATAGGGTGCGCTTTTCCGGAACCTATTACATTGTTGAAAATAAAAACCAGATCATTCGTGTTCCTATATCGCCTTCTTCCGGAAGTTCTAGTGTGGGCATCAATGCAGGTACCTTGGAAAGCAAGGGGTATGAACTTTCCCTTGGCTTGACCCCTATTAGAACTGACGATTGGAATTTGGATCTCAACTTTAATTTCACTACTAATGAATCCAAAATTACTGCTTTAGCGGATGGAGTCGATTATATTCAATTTTGGGATGAGAATAGGAGTGTTTCTAGGGGTTATGTGGCCGATCCGACAACTGGGGAGGATGGATTGATCGGTAATATCTATTCCCCTATGATCAGAAGGGTAACCGATGTAAATTCTCCTTATTATAATTACCCAATTCTCGGAAGCGGGGAAGATGCGGAGTGGACGGCTTCAGAAGAAAGGGTGAAGGTGGGTAACTACAACCCAGATTTTATCATGGGGTTGCAAACAACGCTTTCCTATAAGAATTTTACACTTAACATGACCTTTGACTGGCGTTCGGGTGGACAGTACATGTCCCAAACCTCTAGATATTTAGGAGATGATGGCTATATTAATAGGACTCTGAACAGTTTGGTGAATCCCGGGATTTCGGAACCTGGACCCGAACTAAAACAGTGGGTCCTAGATCATGCGGATGAATTAATTTTCGGTGAAAATTTTCTATCGGTAGGAGGAACTCCAGGAAATGGCGGATTCGCGGAAAATTTGAGTGGACGCACTGTTTATGATGGAATTTTTAGTCCTGGTGTTCAAGGGACCTACGATGCTCAAGGCAACTTTATATTGGAAAGTGAAAACCTTGGGGATGTGGGCACCTCGTTTATACCATTCTCCGTTCAGAATCCATGGGATTTGGGGACTCCAAATATGTTCGATGCCGATTATATAAAGCTACGTGAGGTTTCATTGAGCTACAATTTGCCCAATGAATTTGTAGATAGAATTGGTGTAAGTAACGTAATCTTTTCACTCTACAGTAGAAATATTATGCTCTGGACAAAGGATTCTGCCTTTGGCATTGACCCGGAAAGGGCATTTCAGGCAGAAACGGGTAAGGACAGTAGAGGTACTCAGTTTAAACAGGGTATAGAACGTTACAACGTGGAGCCTTGGTTAGCTCCTATTGGAATAAAGATTGGAGTGACATTTTAATAAAAATTTAAACTGAAATTGAGATGTATCAAATAAAAAGCAAACTTACAATACTGATATTGGGTGTTATATTAACTATATCATGCCATGGTCTAGAAGATTTGAATGTAAACCCGGACAAGATCGGCGGGGAAAATGTAGATCCTAATCTTTTGGTGCCTACAGTAATTAATGGGGTTGGAAAGACTGTTGTTAATTTAGGTTTCGGGGATTTGGCAGGAGTAATGCAACACACCCAAAAGGATGGTTGGTCTAGTGGCCATAATGCTTATGATTGGAACAATCGTTCCCAGAGTTGGGCAGGATATTACCAGATTATGTATAATAACAAAACCCTGATCCAAAAGGCAGAAGACAGTAACTTGGACTTTCATCATGCAGTAGGGCTAATAATGAAGTCATACATGTTCGGACTTATTACCGACCTATGGGGAGATGTTCCCTATTCTGAGGCCCTAAGGGGAGATGAAGGACCCGAGTTCTTTGATTCTGAGTTTGATGATCAGCAGAAAATTTATGAAGGAATTCAATCCGACTTAAAAACAGCTAACGCCTTGTTGTCTGGAAGTCAAGGTTCCTATGTTGGTATAGATGAAAGCCAGGATATACTGTATGGTGGAGATGTTGCCAAATGGCGAAAATTTGCGAATTCCATTTCTCTACGTTATTATATGCGTCTTTCGGCCAAAAATCCTACCTGGGCGGAGGAAGGGATCAAAGGCATAGTTAACAATCCTCAGCAATTTCCATTGATACTGCAGGCCTCGGATGATGCCAATATGGCCTATATTGGTAATACCAGTGCTGATGCATGGCCATCGAACGTTAATTTTGATGCAAGCCCACAAGGAAACTATTTTAGGCTAAAAATGGGTAAACCTTTAGTGGATAAACTACAGGAGTTAAATGACCCAAGGTTGGATGTTTGGGCGGCTAAAATTGCTGTTCCCATCGTTTTGGTATCCGATGCCCCGGATGGAACCGATAATACCGTGGATGGAATAAGATATGTTTCCCAAGATATTGTTGATACTTATGAGGATCCAGTGGATGGGGTAGGTTATCCGGTAGATTATGACATGGAATACGTAGGTTACCCTCCAGGAATGACTTTTGGTATGGCTTATAATTTAAGTAAAAATACAAATCAAGGTGCTACCAACTTACACGCTTCTCAATTAAACGAAATTTATAAGGAAGCAAGTGGTCCATTACTTCAGTCCCGATTGATTTCGGCTGCTGAAGTAAACCTTATCCTTGCTGAAGCAGCATTTAATGGTTGGATAGGAGGAACAGCGGTGCAATATTATAATGAAGGGGTCAGACAATCTCTTAATGCTTGGGGTGTGGGAGGTGATTATATGTCATATATTTCAGGTCCTGCTGCCTTTACCGGTTACGCCGATATTATAAATCAAAAATGGATTGCCAGTTGGACTGCCGCTTCCGAATCTTGGTTCGATTATAGAAGAACAGGTCTTCCCGACCTACAATCTGGCCCTGCATCCAAACGACAAGCTTTGCCGTTACGTTTTTATTACAATATAGATGAGATAGATAACAATCCAAATGTTGAAACCGCTATTGATAAATTGGAACCCACGTCATATAAGGGAGATGATGCCAGTAATAATAGTGCCTGGTCAAAAATGTGGTTGTTACAGGGTACTGGAGAACCTTACTAAATTATTTAATTGAATTAGTATAGCAGCTATTTTAAAGGAGGCATTCCGTAAGGGCTGCCTCTTATTAT
>JBFHGV010000214.1:0-5978 GCA_041582955.1 Arenibacter sp. | reverse complement strand
TAAAAACAGAGGAAATTATTAAGGATATTATTGGGACAAACCCTGGAGTAAAACTTTAGAACCACCTTTAGTTGACTCATTTTACCTTTCGTAAACCGTATCATCCAAAATGGTTTATGTTATCATGGATCATATATTTGACACAAAAGGTTTTGTTTTTGTTATTTCCTAAGCCACACCCTATTTAGGCCTGCCATTTTTTATACTATTTGGTGGCTATTAGCCGTTCACCCTGGACAATAGACCAAAGGTTAGGCCTTATAGAATGGTGTCATCAAGGATAATTTGGTCTTGCTTTCTGCCAACCTTCCGCCAGTTGGGTAGATAACTCTTCTACAACTTTAGCAAGTTCTTCTACTTTAGCAATGTTGACCGTTTCGTAAGGGTCTTTTTCTCGGTCATACAACTCAGTACCTTTCAATTCACCTCTTGTTCCGGTTTTAGGGTCCCAACCGTACCATTCTATGTAATGATATTTTTTGGTGTTTATAGAATAGCCCATATATCGTTTTCCATCTGCAGATTCTTGCGGTCTTCGATGGAATTGACTAAAACCAGCCTTTTTCCATTGGCGTTGGGGGTCTTTAATCAAGGGTACAAAACTGGTACCTTGAATATACTCAGGGATTTCTATACCCGCCAATTCACAGAGGGATGGGAACATATCTATCAATTCTGTAATTTCAAAGGTTTGTGCCCCTCTATTTTCCTGATTTGGATAGCGAATGATCATTGGAACTTGAAGATCAATATTGTAGTTGGTCATTTTTCCCCAACTATTGTGCTCACCCAATTTCCAACCGTGATCCCCCCAGATAACAATTATGGTATTTTCATAGATTCCTATTTCTTTCATGTGGGAGAAAAGATTTCCCAATAAAGCATCTACATAACTTACACTGGAATAATAGCCATGTTTTAATATTCTGGTGGTATCTACACTCATTCTATAGGAAGACTCAGGATGGCCAATTTTGTTAAATCCATCGTAGTGTCTTAATTCATACATAGAATTCATGGTATAGCCTGGGGCATTCTTAGGCACTTCTGGATTGGAGGCTAATGGTATCTTGTCCGGATCGTAGAGATCCCAGTATTTTTTGGGTACGGCAAAAGGAAGGTGGGGGCGAAAATAACCGAGGCCCATATAAAAGGGAGCATCCATTTTTGCCAAACGCGTAAGTGTCTTTTTTGCGAGTTCGGTTTGTGCCCCATCAAAATACATGGTATCATGAACCGCTGCAGCCTCCCAAGCCGGCCCAGTATTCCAACCATCCGCGTACCTTACGGGTCTTAGTTTTAGTAGGGAATCCCTTTTCTTTGCTTGCGATTCATTGACATCCTTACTGATATAAAAGGTTTCTCCATCCCTTTTTAACCAATCGGGGCGCAAATATCGGGCGGGACGCAAGTCTGGTTCATCCCAGGAAATGGAGTCCGGCATATAATTGTGAAAGATTTTACCAAGATTTACGGTGTGATAGCCATACTTGGAGAAGTACTGCGGCATGGTAACCGTATTGGGGTGTATATCGCGGAACTTGTCTCCAAGGTGCCAGACACGGGTTGAATCTGGCCTTAACCCTGTCATTAAGCTTGCCCTTGAAGGGGCGCAGACCGCTACCTGGGCAAAAGTCTGTCTAAAGGTCATCCCTTCGGCCGCTAGCTGGTCAATATTTGGGGTAATGGCTATTGTATCCCCATAGGCACCTAAAGTAGGTCTAAGGTCATCAATGGATACAAACAGTATATTTGGTTTTATAGTTTCTTTCTTGGGACTTTTACAACCCAGCACCGTCATAAAAACAAGTAAGAGAAACCAAATGGAAGAATAGTTTTTGTTCATTTGAGTTGTACGTTTTAATAAATAGTATTTTTTTAGGTAATTGTTATTGCTGTACTGGGCCTTTGGTTGGGTAGCATAATTCTTTTTGACCAAGATGCTTTTTGATTCGTTTGGTATTCAAAGTATCTTAAGTTGTAATTACATCTTTTTAACCTAAATAGCCCTTATTTTGAGATAATAGCTACCCAGCCTCCACCAGGTGCCATCTGTGCTGTTATTGTCAAATTTTTGTCGACTTGCATAGTTTCTACCTTATAGTCCTCGGCATAGCGGTTCGCATTGATCCCGTCTCTAAAAACATTCATCGTATAATCCCCATCTGCTAAAAAGGAGAGGTCCAGTTCCAAACTTCTTTTAGTCCAATCTGTCATAGCGCCAATATACCAGGTATCCCCCTTTCTTCTGGCCACTGCTATATAATCGCCTATAGCACCTTGAAGCACAATGGTTTCATCCCAAATTGTTGGAATTTGTGAAATGAAATCTACGGTCTCCTGCTCTTGATAATATCTTGACGGGGATTCACATAGCATCTGCAAGGGGGCTTCGTACACCACGTACATGGCCACCTGATGTGCGCGGGTGCCCATGCTCATTGGTCGCTTGCCACTGATGCCGAAATTGGCTCTTTGTTTATTGCTCATGGCGCCAGGGGTATAGTCCATTGGGCCCGCAGCCATTCGGATAAAGGGAATGGTCACATTGTGCTCCGGAGTAATATCTTTGCTCCATTTATTGTTTTCACTGCCCTTTACACCTTCATAGTTTATAACATTGGGATACATACGTCTTAAGCCCGAGGGTTTGAACGAACCATGAAAATCAACCAACAATTCTAGCCTTGCGCATTCTTTGGCTATTTGCTCATACGAGTTCACCACATATTGGTCACTGCGCTGAATAAAATCGATCTTAATTCCTTTTGCCCCCCAGCTTTTATAGGTTTCCAGGATTTCAACAAGGTTTTCTTGTAGGGGTTTCCATAGGGTCCAAAGAATAATATCCACTCCTTTTTCTTTTCCATACCTGATCAATTCCGATACGTCTATATCCGGATTGAAATCTAGGATTTCTGTGGTGGATTTTGTCCACCCTTCATCCAAAATAACATATTCTATATTATTGGAAGATGCAAAATCTATATAGTATTTGTAAGTAGCGGTGTTTAGCCCTGATTTAAAATCGACCCCATAAATATTGTTGGCATTGTACCAATCCCATGCCACCTTACCGGGCTTGATCCAGTCCGTGTTTTCAATAGCCAATGGTTTTGCCAACTGATAAGTTAAATTGCTCTCTACAAAAGTTCTGTCGTCATCACTGATCATAAAGACCCTCCAAGGATAGGACCGCTTTCCAGATGTTTCCGCAATATAATCGGCTTCCTTGCTAATAGTTTGATTGCGATCTGGGGAGCTTTTTTCGTTATCAACTGCTTCTAGAACAAATTTTGGAAATATGGCATCCATGGTAGGGCTTGCATTCCCTCTCACAAACATAGCCGGGTAATCATGAAGAGCTGTTTCTGTAAATAATACCTTGGCTTTTTCCGTCATAAATAATACCGGAAGGCTACAAAATTCGTCTGATGAAATTTCCGAAAGCGATTTGTCCAAATAACTACGCTCATTGTGGGAATACATACTTTTTTCCTCAGGGAACAGGCTGCGTGATCCCTCCGGAAAAGTAAAGGACAACTGTTCCGATTTTATAGTGCGACTGGCTCTTCCCTTATCAATAAATTGATAGGCCACTCCGTCATTATACGCTCTAAAATTAAGTTTATAGTTTCCTCTAAAAGTAATGGAAATCTCAGAATATTCATCTTTGATTTCGGCATCTTTATGGGGGACCTTTGGGTAAATCATTGAATAGAAATCCTTTATGCTATGGGATTTTACCTTGGGGTTGGTACCAAAATCCTGTCCGTTTAAGAAATCCATTCCTACTTCTACCGTGTTTAACACTATTTCTTCATTAAGGAATGCCGACCAGGTTATGCCCTCATCTACATTTACCTTAAGTTTTATATTTTCATCAGGGGATTTAATTTGGAAGGATTGGGAATATGTTTGTTGGCCAAGCACCAATATAAATAGGGCAGATAGTATTCTTTTTTGGATCATCAAAAGATATTAAATTATATAATTGTTGCTGATTTTGTGAAAGAGTGGATAATTATTGTTTTTGTTATTTAGGCCCCTAATTTACCAAATACTTACGTATTGGAGCGGTATACATGCCTATCTTTTAGGGTAAGCAGGGCATTTTTATGGCATTCTGAACCGTTGTTTAAATTTATTCGGTTATGGCAGTTCAGCTTATATTTTAGTGACTATAATTAAAAATAAGTAAGGAAATTTTTATTTCTAAATATTCTTGCCTTGTCTTCTATATAGATTGTCCGTAGCCTGCAACAATTTTTTCATTAGATTTTCATCCAGCTCTGGATGGGAGGCTATATAGTTTTGGACCATATCATAGGCCTCCTTGGAGGTATACTTGCCTATGGTGTTGTTTAACCATCCCAATGGGAAAAATATATCTCCTGTTTTCTGTATTTCCTCAAGAAGTTCAAGACTTATTTCTACCGATTTGATTCCTTCTTTTTGTTGTAAAGGATGATGTATAAACGAGCATGCCGTTTGTACCCAATTTTCTTTTTCCCTGTTCTTGGGATCTTTGAACGATTTAAAAAAAGCAGTTCTTATAGCTGGATCAGAATCCAGTGCAGGTTCTAAAAACTCAAACCGTTCCAGCTGGTCAGGGTTGTTAATCCCTGATTTGGCCTTCGCCAAAATATCTTTTGCCTTGGGATGCCCAAATAATGCTAATTGTTGTGCCAAATTACTATAGTTGTCCTTGTTTAAAATAAGATTTTCTATGGTTTCTTCTTTATTCCAAATACGATAAAGATGCTCAATTCCGGACTGCGAATAGGCAATGGATCTATACATGTTATAAAGAGTCTTTTTAATGTTCTTGCTCTCAGGTTGCCGTAGTCTGTGATATAATAACTCTTCTAAAGCTGCTTGGTATCGGGTTCTTTGTTTTTCAGTTAAGAAATTCCAGAAGAGGTTGGACATTTGTCCTGAAAGCATTCTTAATATTAGTTCATTGGACTCCGTGGAAATCCCCTTTTTAATGTTGTCTATTGCAGAAGTAATTGCAATTGTACCGTTTAGGGTATTCTCATAGCTATTCAAGTAAGAATGTGCCCTGGAAACATCTTCTTTTATTACGGCGCTATGCGTTGCAACCATCTCATTAGTTGGAAAGATGCCGTAACCGTACCCATTGGTGTTATACAAAACATAGAGGGGCTTGGGAGCACCTATTACTTCATTTATTTTAATACTGGGGGCATTGGATAATACAGCAATGCTAGTAATACTATCTGGATAGACGAGTTGAATATCAAAAGACTGTGGCCAAAACTTTGCTGATCCATCCTCTGCTTTTTGTGTTAGGGTAAATTCTTTTATTCTCTGGGCATCATTGTATTGAATATCCCCAGAAAACACCGGCCTTCCTGTAGAGTTGACCCATACCTCGCTCCAGCGTTTTAAATCCAAGTCTGTTTTTTTATCTAGAATGGCTATCAAATCGTTCCAATCTGCATTTTTATAGGCAAAGGTTGCGATGTATTCCCTTATACCTTCTCTAAAGCTGGTTTCCCCTAATGTAAGTTCCAATTGCCTCATGACTATGGGGGCTTTATCATAGATAATACTTCCGTAAAGGGACCCTGCATTATTAAGGTTTTCCAAATCTTGACGAATGGGGTTGGTTCCCCTTGTTCGGTCAACGCTATAGGCCCTTGGGTAGTGAGAGCTTAAAAATTGCAGGTCGTGATTAATATCGGAAAAAGCAGGATTAACAATCTTATCGGCCATAAAGTTGGCAAATACTTCCTTCATCCAAACATCATTGAACCATTGCATAGTAACTAGGTTTCCAAACCACATATGGGCTGTTTCATGGGCAATAAGCTTTGCTCTGGATAGTTCCTGGGAACGGGTAGCACTGCTGTCTAAAAATAAACTGGACTCCCTATATTGTATGGCACCAATATGTTCCATTCCACCATATTGAAATCCTGGAATTGTTGCATAATCAAATTTTTGAAAAG